>JAQBAV010000045.1:0-2667 GCA_032126595.1 Candidatus Omnitrophota bacterium
TTCATGGTGTGATAGTAAAGGGGTGTAGCGTAGACTTTGTCTTTCCTTTACAAAGCATCAATGCTCCTTAGCCATAACGCCAAGCTAAGCGGCGCACTTTAGCGCGTCCTTGCTTGAGCGCCTTGTTAGGCGATTTCTTGAGAAGTATTCCATAGATCGTCGTATATGTTCAGTTTGTCGTTAGTGAGTTCTGCGCCAATGGGGATAAGATATGAAGGACTATTTTTGCCCGCATGATTTACTGACCCACCGGTTATCCAACAGTCTGTTCGATCAATGATTATGAGTCTATCGTGCAGCTTTTTATTCTTTCTAATTTCTATGGTGGAATTAAACTGAGCCTTATGTTTATCAATATATGCTTTGACTTCTTGAGCATGTTTGTTGGCAAATATTCGCACATCGATATCATCGTAGACATCGGCGAAGTAACTATTAAACGCGTCACCATCGAAATATGGGTCGATTATGAATATTTCCGATTGCGCTCCATTAACAATCGACTTGAGATCAGCGAAGAACTTATATACCTCGCCAGGAGCATAGGCGCTTCCAATGTCGGCTTTGCCGGAAATCTCTAGCTCTAGTTTAATCTCTTCAATTACATCAAGTGCCAAGCCCTGAATCTGCTTTACGTTATGATCCCAGTACTGGTTGAGTAGTGATTTGGCCGTGCTAAAGTCAACCTTTCTATCCATGCTTACCCTGCTTACAAGCGCCCCCACTTCTGCAATCCACTGTCTTTGAGGAGATGCCCCAGTATCTGGCTTGACAGAAAAATCTGGCATATTCCCCATGAGTTCGTTGAGTTTTAGCAATATTATGTGCTGCTCTACAGGGGGCGGCCCAGCCAGTTTTCTCGACTGCTTGTCTATTGCTCGTTGTAAATGGTCGCTCATTATTGCTCCATGTCGTTTCGCCTAACCAATGATTATACAGTTCTGTTTATCATGCAAATTGTAATGATATACAGAACGATTGTTAAATGTGATATCTTAAAATTTCGGATTAAAACAGCGCGTTTCCAGTCGACTTGAAAATTTTGTTATACGCTTTTACGTTGATCCCTTTTCATATAAGAAATAAATCGCTTCTTTTGATTTCCTATCTCGATGCCATCCAGATAATAGTTACCACTGCAAACTAACCATAGAATCTTATCAACAGCATACGAAGTAACACCATTGATATATGCAATTTCATCAATGATTCTCAACGATAGGTAATCGGCCTTTGAGGATTGCTTTGATGCATTTTTTAACAGCCCAAGTTCAATAAAGATGTCCTTGATATGTGTATCAGGCTTGCCATACTGGACATAACCAAGTTCTTTAAGAAAATCACAGGCTAGAGCAAATCCGATTCCGTCTATTTCGTAGCTGAGCAGCATTGGTAGAAAAGGCCTTATTCTTTCGTCATTATAGTATTGATCGACAAACTCATAGAATTGATTATGATCAGAAAAATGACTTAGAAAATTGGCTGATGAAAGGATTGTCTTACAATAGCGAACCCATAAGGTGTTTTTTTCATGATTTGGTGCTCGGTGTAATGTTGGGCGTATTTTCTCAAACAGGGTTTCGGCTGTTAATTCACCATAGTTTAATAACTTCTTTTGGTGAAAAATCGTAGAGAAAGCTACATAGAGGCTGTATATTACCTTTTGTTCCACTTATGGCCTTTCCAATAACATTCGGACTCATCTGAAGGTTTTGTGCCGACTCTATCAGCGATTGGTACAGGCGATTAATAGAAGTTGGCTTCTCTCTCTTTTCTTCTGGTACTAAATACTTTTGAACCGCCTGTTGCCTAAATTCAGAACCTGCGCTTTCTACTACAAACCTCAGAGCCTCTTTGTATATCTTGTCTTTCATTTTGGGCTCAAACTCCATTCTCCGTATAACGAACCGGGTTACTTGCCGGGGAAAACCCGATAAATGGTTAATATTATTGATTCATTGGAGCGAATCTACCACCCCGGTCAAGTAAAGCCGGCTGGTTATATCAGGAACTCTGTACCGCTTTCTAGATCTTTTGTCTATATTCTCTTGTCAACCGCATATTCAAGTATTAATTTTTTAATACCTTGGAGATATCTTAAATCCAAAGTATTGAACAATAATTGATACTTTAGCCCATAGGTTGGCTCTCAAAGTCGGTCCTGATTGATCACTCATTCTGTATCTTCTTTGATCTCTCCGTACAATTCCAAAAGTTTCTGATGATCGGCTGAAGTGATATAGCGGAATTGCTGTCTGGCCTCTAATGATTTTTTACGAAGATTATCTTTTTCACCTTGAAAAGTTTTTCCTTCCTCTTTCGCTTTTTCTGATTCCGGCATGGCCAGAAGCTTTATATCATTACCTTTAACGATGTGAGAAGTTACCAAAGCGGTTACTTGCTCCACCTTCGTGGGAACAGCAGTATCATCCACCCCATTGTCAACTTCCTTGGCCTTTTTATGTTGTTTCTCTATTTCCTCTTGTATCGCTGTTCTGATGTTTTCGAGGAAAAGTTTCTCCTTTTCTTCCTCATGTTCGATAAGTTTTTTGTTCCCAAAAAATGAATCGAAGAAGGACTTAGCCATTTTTTTGTAGGACAGATAAGCGGCAAAGAGTGTGAATCCCACCTTGAACAGCTCGACAAGATCCAAAGCGACATCAACGT
>JAQBAV010000046.1:0-5579 GCA_032126595.1 Candidatus Omnitrophota bacterium
CCGTAAGAGTGGCGGGAGTTGCTGCGGGGGAGGTCAAGGCTATCAATGTTTTCTATGACAACAAAACCTCGACCACAAAAGTAAAGCTTAATATCAGAATATATGATGAAAATTTAAAAATCCAGGACGACTCAATTGTAAGAATTAATACCTTAGGTCTTCTGGGTGAAAGATATATTGAGATAACTCCCGGAGTTTCTGAAATAATGCTTAAGAATAATGATTTTGCTTTAGCCAAAAATCCTGTAAATGTTGGAGAGCAGATGGAGAGCATGCAAGAATTGGTGATGACCATCAATGGCGTTGCAAAAAATATAGAAAAAGGAGAAGGCACTCTAGGCAAACTCATAAAAGATGACACTCTATATGAAGATCTTGCGGTTATTTTCGGAAGGCTAAAACGAGGCGAAGGGACCATCGGCAAACTTTTGGTTGAGGATAAGGTATATAACGACATGGAAGACTTTGTAGGCGATATTAAGGCTCATCCATGGAAGCTTTTAAGTAAACCCTCAAGATCCAAAAAGAGAGAAGAGGAATCTGAAACGCGCGGAACTACAGTTGAAACGCGCTAAAATATTTTTTATTTTTTAAGGAGGAAGGAAACACTATGACGATTAGATTTATAAGACTGTTTTTTCTACTACTGGGAACCGTGAGCGGCTATTACATAGGCTCTATTCTAAAAATAGGCTCCATGTATGGCGCTTTTTTTGGGTTACTTGCCACGGGGCTACTCATTGTTGTCGAGTATAAACTTGGGAATGTATCACTGCGTAATTTATCCGCAGCAGCATTCGGCATCATATTCGGGTTTTTTATGGCTTGGATGCTTACGCTTATTTTAAAGCTAATTCCAATGGATGAGATATTTTATTCAGTTTTCCAGATAATTTTTACGCTTATTTTTTGTTACTTAGGCATGACTATATCCATTAAGGGTAAAGATGAATTCAACCTGGTTATTCCGTATGTAAGGTTTTCAAGACAAGATGAGAGAAGTCAGCTCATCCTTCTGGATACGAGCGTTATTATCGATGGAAGAATAGCAAGTATATGTGACACAGGTTTCATTGAAGGAAAACTGGTCATTCCACGCTTTGTGCTTCAGGAACTGCAGAACGTTGCTGATAGTTCTGACGATTCTATGAGAAATAGGGGACGAAGAGGCCTTGACATGCTTAATAGGCTTAAAAAGATAGAAGGAGTCGAAGTAATAATTCATGATGAGAATCTTTCGGAAGTGAGAGAAGTGGACGCTAAGCTCGTAAGGTTGGCGAAGATACTGGATTGCCCGGTCCTCACTAACGATTTTAATCTTAATAAAGTCGCTAAGCTTGAGGGCGTGTCAGTTCTCAATATAAACGACCTGGCCAATGCTTTAAAACCGGTTGTTTTTCCGGGAGAACAGATGAATGTAGTCATCAGGAAAGAAGGTAAGGAACGCAATCAGGGAGTAGCTTTTATGGATGACGGCACCATGATAGTTATAGATAACGCCAGAAAGCTTATAGGTAAAAATGCAAAAGTTACTATTACAAGCGTACTTCAAACTTCCGCCGGAAGGATGATATTCGCAAATTTAATTGAAAATAGCAGAGAGAATAATAAAGAATGAGAATCGGGATAGGATACGACTTACACAGGATGGTTGAGTTAAGACCAATGGTCTTAGGAGGGGTAGTTATCCCTTTTTCTAAAGGTCTAGAAGGACATTCCGACGCGGATGTGCTCCTTCATGCAATTTGCGACGCCATACTTGGGGCTTTAGGAAGAGGTGATATTGGCCAGATGTTTCCTGATACAGATCCAAAATATAAAGACATATCCAGCAAAAAATTACTTAAAGACGTCAAAGATCTAATGGTAAGTGAAGGCTATAAGATAGGTAATCTTGACTGTATTGTGATAGCTGAAGAGCCTAAGTTGGGCCCATACAGAGATAAAATAAAAAATACCATCGCAGAGATATTAGAGGCATCACCAGACAATGTTAATATAAAAGCAACTACTACTGAAAAAACCGGAGCAATAGGTAGAAGTGAGGCTATAGCCGCACATGCGGCAGTACTCTTAGAGGAGAAGGAGTAAAAATGTTATGCTTTTTAAATACAATAATAGTTATTGCACTCACCCTGGTAGCGTATTACATTTTAGTTAGAGCGTTCTTCAGGGAAGACATTAAGGCAGTTTTTGAAAGAGATCCTGCAGCTACAAGTTATGCTGAGATCATTTTTACGTATTCAGGCCTTCATGCGCTCATCTACTACAGGATTACAAATGCCTTGAGAAGGATGAAAGTGCCTTTTTTGCCGAGACTTATTTCGCAGATCACGAAGTGGATAACAGGCATTGAAATCCATCCTGGAGCCACGATAGGAAGAGGATTTTTTATAGACCATGGGATGGGTGTTGTTATAGGGGAGACAGCTATTATCGGGGATAACGTTACGCTTTTTCAAGGCGTAACGCTTGGCGGCACGGGAAAAGAAAAGGGAAAGCGCCATCCAACCCTGGGGAACAATGTTGTTGTAGGGGCAGGTGCGAAGGTGCTTGGAAATATAAGCGTAGGAGATAACGTTCTTATAGGCGCTAACGCTGTTGTTATTAGAGATGTTCCGCACGACTCTACAGTTGTCGGCGTTCCGGGACGTGTAGCTAAAAGAAAAGGACAGAGACTTCCTGCAGGTATAAATCTTGAGCATACCGCACTTCCGGATCCCTTACAGCAGGCGCTTGAAAAGCTGCAGCACGAGATAGACCATATTGAGGCGGAAATGGAAGATTATCACCATTCCGGCGATCACAATAACAAGGAATAAGTATAGAAATGATCACGATCTATAATACCCTTTCCAGGAAAAAGGAAGAGTTTAAACCTTTACAAGAAGGCAAGGTTGAAATGTATGTTTGTGGGCCGACAGTATACGATGTGCCTCACATAGGCCATGCAAGAAGCGCGTATGTGTTTGATGTTATAAGAAGGTATTTTGCGCACAAGAGCCACGATGTCCTGTTTGTAAGGAATGTTACAGATGTTGATGATAAAATAATAAATAAGGCTACCCAGGAACTTAAAGAGCTGGGGGAAGCTTTTAGCGCTGATAAATTAAAGGATAAAGTAACTGAAGTTGCCGAGAGATATCTTGAGATATATCATCGCGAGCTAGAAGTATTAAATATAGACCCTCCTACTAAGGAGCCAAAGGCTACAGAGAATATAGAAAAAATGATCAAGTTTATAGAAGTTTTGATTGAGAAGGGTTATGCGTATCCAGTAGGAGCTAATGTTTATTTCAGCGTAGAAAAGTTCTCCGGATACGGCAAGCTTTCCAACCAGAATATAGATGAGATAATGCATGGCGTGCGTAAGGATGTTGATGAAAATAAGCAACATCCGTTGGACTTTGCTTTATGGAAAGAAGTAAAGAAAGATGAACCTTCATGGGCGAGTCCCTGGGGAGAAGGCCGTCCTGGATGGCATATAGAGTGTTCTGTTATGAGCACAGATATATTAGGGCACCAGTTTGATATACATGGAGGAGGGTTGGACCTAATTTTTCCTCATCATGAAAATGAAATTGCACAGGCGGAAGCAGCTACGGGGAAAGCCTTTGCTAATTACTGGATGCATAACGGTCTCCTCAGTGTTGATGGCGAGAAGATGTCTAAATCTTTAGGTAACTTTATTACTATTGAAGACTTTCTTAAAAAATATAAGGATCCTGATCTATTAAAGATATTCTTTTTAAATAGCCACTACCGAAGCCCTGTAGATTATGGCAATGAAAAGATCGAAGAAGCCAAAAGATCCAAAGAAAGAATAATGATATTCATTAATAAGGTGAATAGATTGATCCATAAAGAGGATATCGGTGAGAAAGAATCTGCTGTTGAAATTGCGCAAGAAACCGCCTCCCGTCTTAAGGATTTTCAAGAAAGATTTGAAAAAGCAATGAACGACGATTTTAATACGCCTTCCGCTTTAGCTATTATCTTTGAAGCCGTTAAAGCTGGGAATGAGTATTTATCTAGTGAGGAATTACAGGAGTGCCAGAAGATACACATTGCGGGCGGCATTAGGAACTTTATTTTAAGATATTCAAATATTCTAGGATTATCCCTAAGCCCCATAGAGACGGAAGGCAAAAATAAAGGGAAAATAGACAAATTAGTCCAGGGCCGGACCGAAGCAAGAAAGAGCAAGGACTTTGCCAGGGCTGATGAGATTAGAAGCGAGTTGGACAGGATGGGGATAGTTGTTGAAGATACTCCCGAAGGACCAATATGGCGCAGAAAATAACTAAAGGGCTATTTATAACTTTTGAAGGTCCGGAAGGAAGCGGAAAAAGTACCCACGCCAAACGTGTTTCTGAACAGCTTTTATCCAGTGGTTATCGTGTGGTGCGTACTTTTGAGCCGGGGGATACTTTCTTAGGCGAGAAGATAAGAAACATACTTTTAGATAAAGATGATGTAAGTGTAAGCGAAATTGCAGAGCTTTTTCTTTTCGAAGCAGATAGAGCTCAGCATGTGAAAGAAGTGATAGTTCCTGCTATTCAGGATAAAAAAATAGTTATATGTGACAGGTTTAATACAGCTACATTTGCATATCAGGGATATGGCCTGGGGCTAGATATGAAAAAAATATCAGCGATCGATAAAGTCGCAACAGGCCCCCTTGTGCCGGACCTTACGGTTCTATTTGATGTAGACGTTCAGACCGGCCTTAAAAGAGCCGGGAAAACAGGCGCGGCGGACAAGATAGAAAAAAGAGGATTAGAGTTTCATGAGAAAGTTCGTCAGGGGTATCTTGACCTTGCCGGCAAAGATCCTGACAGAATAAAGGTCATACAAGTAAAAGAATCTATCGAAGAAACTTATTCGTTAGTTGAGAGAGAAGTTTATGATATCGTTCAAAGATATAAAGTCTCAGAATAACGCGGTACGCTATATTTTAAAAAGTATTTCTTTAGGGAGAGTAAAAAATAGCTATCTTTTTTCAGGGCCCGAAGGCGTGGGGAGGGCTCTTGCCGCAAAAGCATTCCTTGCACATCTTCTTTGCAAACAACCTTTAAGTTCGGGCGCATGCGGGGAGTGTTCATCCTGTAAGAGAGATCTGATAGATAACCATCCGGATGTTATGTGGATCTCTCCAGAGAAAAACCGAAAGATCAAAATAGGCCAGATCCGTAAAGCTAAAGAGGCACTCAACCTTAAGCCTTTTGAGTCAAATATAAATGCTTGTGTGATCGAGGAAGCTCATATGATGACCGTAGAGGCATCTAATGCCCTTTTAAAGGTCCTTGAAGAGCTCCCCGGAGAGTCACTTATAATACTCATATCCAGTAAAAGGGATTTATTGCTTCCGACAGTTCTTTCGAGGTGCTCTGAGATAAGGTTTGAGGGCCTGCCTATAGACGTTACCAGCGAGATCGTCCAGAAAAATGCTGATATAGATGCGAAAGACGCTTATTTATTATCTTTTTTCTCGGAAGGGTCACCGGGACGCGCGCTTGAGATGATAAACGAAGGGCTTCTGGAGAGAAAAGAGACCATTCAAGGCCTGCTTAAAACGG
>JAQBAV010000047.1:0-10108 GCA_032126595.1 Candidatus Omnitrophota bacterium
GGATAATGAGATTGCTTCCCCCGACAAGTCGGGGTCGCAATGACATAGAGAGAGGGCGGTAATAACCGCGACTTCCGTCATTGCGAGGAGCGGGTAGCGACCCTTCCGTCATTGCGAGGAGCGAAGCGACGAAGCAATCTCTTACAGCTTAAAGCTTACAGCTTATAGCTGATTTTTGGTGACTTGGCAACTTTAATGAGCGCATGATTTACTCACATATTGGATGTTCGTAAATCATGTTCTTATTAAAAGAGGATAACCATGAAGGTACTAGGAATAAATGGCAGCCCCAGAAGGAATGGAAATACTGAAAAGCTTCTTGATAAGGTGCTTGAAGGGGCGGCTAGTAAAGGAGCCGAGACCGAAAAGGTCAACCTGAGAAGTCTGAGTATTTCTCCGTGCTCTGAAGAAGAATACGAAAAGGTAAAACCTGACGGAACTTCGGTAGTAGAGGACGATTGGCATATAGTCTATAAAAAAGTTCAAGAAGCGGATGCTATAATACTCGCCTCACCCATATTTTTCGGAAGCTTGAGCGCGCAGATGAAAGCTTTTATTGACCGATTTCAATGTGTGTGGGTATCAAAGTTCATGCTAGGGAAAGACCTTTTCGACAGGGAGCGTGTAGGTGCGTTCGTTTCAGCTGAAGCCACAGAAAGAAAAGACTTTTTTGATAATGCCAGCCATATAGTCAAAAATCTTTTTGCGACTATCAAGATTGAATACGCAGGAGAAGTCTTGTGTTCCGGTGTAGATAAAAAGGGTACTGTACTCACAAAAACTGATTGTCTGGAGAGGGCCTTTGAGTTAGGGGGGAAGTTAGCAGGATAACACTTCTATTTATTTACAAGCCGGGGTCGGAAATGATTTCCGACCCCGGCTTGTTTTTATATAACCCGGTTTTTTTTGTTTTAGTTATTATTTTTTAATTATTGTTCTTCAGTTGGTTGTTTTTCGATCAACTCTTCTTCAGTTGGTTGTTTTCCGGTCCTGTAAAAGAGATCTTTAGGCATATTTTTAACATCACTTTTTGGTTTAAAATCTTCCGGAACTATGACGAGAGCATCAATAAAAAAAGTAAAGTTTCCATCATGTTTTCTGCGTCCGTCTATTGTGATTTTAATTTCATGAGAACCTTGTTTTAATGGCACAGTCATAAGTCTAATAAAATAATATGCCCCCCCATGATAGTGGAAGTCATAAAATGATGGCCATTCCTCAGAGAGAAGCTCTTCCGTTAGACTTTTTGTAACAGTATTATCAATGGAGATAGTATATGGGCTAAACCATTCTTCTCCTTTTTTGGCCGGACCCGGAGGAGTTCCTGCTATAAAGATGTTGTACATTCCGTCATCCGCCAACTCAAAATCATAGGTTACATAATAGTTTTCTTTTGCGGCATCAGGCGCCTGAAGCTCCAGAGATTTACCTCCCAGAAGCTTAATGCTATTTGCTACGAATCCCGGAGAAGAATAGTAGTTTGAATCTTTTGGTTTCTCACCCTCAATGATGATTACGTCATTCAGAGAGTCTAGATAGTTTCTGTAATCTATGATTCTTTTAGGCATAGCGCTTAAAATAAGCAGAATAGTACATATGGCGGCAATAGTCAGCGTTCTCTGTAGGTTGTGGGGTCTTCTTTGCTGTTTTTTTATTTTCTCTGGATAGGGCGGATAAGGCTCGGGCGGAATAAAAGAAAATGGAAATAACTTCTTTAGTATAGTATTCTCCAATAGGAATACAGGCGAAGCTGCGAATATCACCATGAAGGGAGATATTTGCATCCTAAACCGCGGTTCAACATACAAGATTATCTGCAGAAGTAAATTACTAACGAAAAAAGGATAAAATAGTAAAGATCTCCTTATGTATTTAATGGAAAGTACCATTCCCGCTATACAAAGCATAGATAAGATATGTAAAGTTACAAGAGGAGGGGAGAGGTTTCCCGCGAAACTAAACCTATCAGTAAATTCCCATAGCGCATCATCAGTCCAGTAGTTAAAATAGGAACCGATTTTTATTTTTGCCAGGCTCAGCCATTCTTTTGGGTTATTTTTTATGAAATCAAAACCAAGTTTATAAAGATCTTTATCCATTTTCTGTTGGGACTCATAATTTTTGAACATCTCTTCCGGAACTCCCGTATGCCAACCGGTAGCGCCAACGTGATTGCCCATCCAGAAATTCTCGCCCCCCTGACTGGAAATTAATACAAAACTTTTAGTTACGTGATAGTTTCTTACTGTCCACGGGATGATTACTACCAGACAAGCGGTGAGAATTATAGCAAGCTGCCGTATGGTTTTTTGAAATTTAAATCTATTGTAGAAGAAAAATACAGGCACGATAAAAATATACGTGAAAAGTATCTCTACCCGCGTAAGGGCTATGAAGCCTAGTAATAGACCGGATAATATAATATTTCTGTTGGTTGGTTGTTCAAAAATTCTGTAAATAGACAAAACTAGTAAGACGCTAAGAAAGGTATAGAGGGTTTCTGTAAGGAGGAGACCTGAGTAAAAAATATAAAGAGAGAAAAAGGCGCTTATTGCCGCAGCCACATAACCTGTAGCCTGAGAAAAGACTTTCTTAGCCAAGAAGTATATAAGTATACATGTCGCTGAACTCACAACGGCCTGAGCGATTCTACCAAAAGTGTAGTTAATTCCGTAGAAGAAGTATACAACGCTTAGGAAAAAAGAATAGATTGGACCCCTGTATGTTTCGGTCCAGGTGTCTCCGAATACGTGCCTATTAACCATATCTGCGGCAAATTCGTGGTATTCTAAAGCATCAGAGAAGGGCGGTATATCTACTATGCTATGTATATGTAGTAACCTTAGACTTAATGCAACAAGGAATATTATTGAAAGAACTACTGCTTCCTGCCTAAAAAAGGAAATAAGCTTTTCAGACATATCTTTTAAAAAATCAGTAGCATTGACAGCGTTAAGTTTAAACATAATCCCCCGATTCGCGTTACGGTGAATGATATATTCTAGGATAGTCAATAGGGCAAGTAAAGTCAAACTATAAAGTAACTTTTTTTTACAATTACTAGAACGTTTCTCGATTGAGCCTATTGACAAGCAGGAAGCATAGAGGCATATTATAGTCATCGTTAGTATATAATTATATATACATTCAGCTACCCGTACTTGGGATGGGAGAAAATTTAAAAAATGGAATATTCAATCGAAAAGATACATGATGGCATTGTTGTCCTAAAACTGGTTGGAGACATTAGTGCATATCAACTACAAAACCTTAAAGACACAATCCAAAAGCTAAAAGCAGAATCTGGAAGTAAAAAAGTTATTCTTGACCTTAAAGACGTAGGGTATCTGGATGCATTTGCTTTGGGGATCATTACTTCATTTTCCAAAGAGCTAAGAGATACCGGCGGGGATATGAAAATTGTTAATATGAATAACGGCATTAAATTACTTTTTGATTTATCGCACCTATCCAAGGTGTATGAAACGTTTAACAATATTGAAGAAGCTGCCAAGAGTTTTTAATGATTTTTAAAAATAAGTCCCTCAAGTTTTATTCTTTTCTGCTGATCTTTTGCGGCATTCTGCTTATCTCCGGGTGCGGCAAGGTGTTTAAGGAAGAGGCGCCCGCCACCGTCCTGGGTTACAATCTCATTAAGCCTGATACAAATACCATTCTAGCCTTATATGATAGCTCCGAGAAGAGGGACTGGGAAAATAATGAAATAAGAAAGCTTGTCGAGGACGATCTTGACAGTATGGGCCTCACAGTTAAGTATTATGATATAAATAAAGGCCTTCCGGCAAAATCCCTTACCTCTAATATTAGAGGCGTAATTACCTGGTTTTCAGACTCAAAAATAAAAAATGCAGATAAATATTGTGAATGGCTGTCTAGCCAGATAACTGACGGCAAAAAAGTAATAATATTGGGCAATTTTGGCGCATATCAGGACCTGGATACTGAAGTATGGACTGATATGAGCGTAGTGAACAAGATCTTTAACAATATCGGAGTAGAGTATAGAGCCAATTGGACTGGTGACGACAGCTTATTAGAAGTTGTTTATCAAAACACGGAAGTTGTAGGGACAAAAAGTCCGGTAGATTTAGGCTTGATCAGACATTACTATCTTTTCAGCAAGGTAGACCCTCAAGTTAATTCCTTTCTTTCAGTACAAAGAAATGATCTGGAAGAAAGCGAAAGCCAGATTATCTTTTCACACCCCAATGGTGGTATGGCGCTTTCAAGATATCTAACAACATATAATGAAAATACCGGAAAGAATGAGCTTAACATAAACATTCAGGCGATCGTAGAAGACTGCTTGTTCTCAAAGAAAAAAGAAAGAAAGCAAAAGATACTTGTGATCTGGGAAGCTAAATGGGACAAAGACCAAGAATACATTAAAAATCTTATATGGACATTCAGGTATTCAAAAGTTGATTTTGATATAATAGATTACAAAAATTTAGAGACCCTAATGTTGTGTGATCTAAAAAAATATAGCTCAATCGTTCTTTTAGTAGGAAATTTGTGGAATATGGCAAATGAAGGAACGGCAAATATTTTAAAGCAATATGTTTCTGAAGGCGGAGGGTTTTGCGTTGCACATCACGCCGAGAATGCGCTACTTAAAGATATGTTTGGAATAACTAGGCAAAATGATTTCTATAAAGAATCCCTGGAAGGGATGAAGGTTTCTGAAATATTATTTCCGGGCTCAGAAGAATTTTATTTTGCTTCTGAGTTTGTTAGTTATAGCGCAATAGACTTTGACTTAAAAAGCGATGTAGAAATTTTAGCAAGAGCGGTCACTAATAATGAACGATACCCCGAAGGTATTCCCGTAGCTTGGATAAATAAATATGGAAAAGGAAGGGTAGTTTTTTGGGATTCGAGTTTTATGCACATTAAGTTTTTAAGAAGTATGCTCCTACAGTCCGTAATGCTTTCACAAGGCATGGGAATTTATTCTCTTGCTAATATCGAAAGCATACATATGGATGATTGTCCTCAGCCCATGTACAACGCATTAAAAGAGCCTATTAAAACTGAATACGGAATGACGGATACAAAATTTTATATGGATGTATGGTGGAAGGACATAACCGATTTGGCTAAAAAATACAATATACACTTTACATTTTATACTATTTTTAATTATGGGGCCAAAGTTGATCCTCCTTTTGATAATAGGGAGTTTGAATATGGAGAAGATAGCGCCTTTAGCAGGCTTGTTCAAAGAGTTACAGGTAATAACTTTGAGTTGGGGTTACATGGATATAACCATCAATCCTTAATTAAAGAGGATAAAGATACTCCCGGATGGAAAGATGAAGAAAATATGGAAAAGGCCCTAATTCAAGGGAGGAAGCTCTGGGAAGAAGAGATGCCCGAAGCTGAAATGCCTTTTTCTTATGTAGCGCCCATGAACGTTATAGATACTAAAGGCATAAAAGCCTTGCATAAGGTATTCCCGGAAATAAGGGTCGTTTCACAGCATTATTCCGCAGCAATAGAAAACAGGGCACAGGAATTTCAGCTAGATCCTGATGTTCCTGAAGTATTAGATTTTCCAAGATCCACATTCGGATATGAGTTTGACCAGGATAACAAAAATAACATGCTTGACCTATTGAATATTTTTGGGGTATGGACACATTTTTTGCATCCCGATGATGTTTTTGGGCGTTATTCTATGGGGAAGGATGCTAGTGGAGGCAGCGAGGGTGTCAAAAGTTGGCAGGCAATGCTTGAGTCTACACAAGAGATGTTCGATTTTGTGAGGAAAAATTATCCATGGCTGAGGAATATGACAACAAAAGACGCCTATTATGAAATGATCCGGTACTTTAACCGAAGAGTAAATGTTATATTGGGTGAAGATATCATAAAAGTTAACTTTACCAGCGGAACGAGCGAGAGAAAATATTTTTGTCTCAGGATAAACGATGGAAAACAGATATTAGAACTAAGTGGATGCAGACTGTTGCATTCTTATGAAAAGTTAGATATGTTTGTTCTTGAGTCTGACGCCAGTAGTGCTACAATAATGTTAACCGATAAATAGGAAATTCAAACAAGGAAGGTTCACGCAATGTTTAGAGAAAGAACAAAGCGAGACGCAGTATTTTCTGTGATATTTATATTATTACTCTTTACCTTTTTCGCGGTCTATGCTGCCGATGCTGCAAAGGACGCCCCCTCCACTAATACCTCCAAGATTTCATCAGCTGAGATAAACAAGATGAAAGAAAAAGCGATCCGGTATGAGGGGTCGGGTCACCTCGACCAAGCGATCGCAATATACAATACAATCCTGCAATCCACGCCTGACGATATTGAAACCCATAAAAAAATAGCGGAAGTATACATGTGGAGCGATCGCGCGAAAGAGACCGTTCCGCATTACCAGAAGATACTTAAAGAAGAGCCTGATAACCTTGATATCAGGAAGAACCTGGCTAATGTTTACAGCTGGAACGGCATGGAAAATGAAGCGATAGGCCAGTGGAAAGAGATTCACAGGCTTGAGCCTGATAATCTTGAAGTAATGATAAGCCTTGCCAACAACTACATGTGGACCGATCGCCCCAAGGAAGCCGAGGAAATGTTCAAAAAGATACTCAAAAAAGATCCAGGCAATATCCAGGCTAAAACAGCGATGGCGGACCTCTATACATACAGCGCCCGGCCCGAAAAAGCCATAGAGTTGTATAAACAGGTTGTCGATCAGAAAAAAACGATTGAAGAGCAAAAAGACATATATAATCGTATGGCCGAAAACTATTACAATACAGGGTCATATGATGATGCTAGAGAATTCTATAGAAAACTCCTTGACGTGGCTCCGGGAGATCCCGTAGCTCGCAGGCAGCTTGATAATATTAACCGACTGGTAGGTCCCGGTGTTTTTGGGCAGTTCGATTTTTATCGAGAAAAAGGCGATCGTTATCTCTTCCGCGAAGAAGCCGGCGGAACGTATGTATTCGAAAATGGCCTCAGGATTAAGGCAAGTGGTATTATTGAGAGTGAAATAGATTTTGACGAAGATGAAAACACTTATAAAAATACTTACGCAGTACCATTAGAGGTAAGCAAGTATCTGGGTGACGGGTTAACTGTTTTTGTCGGGGCTTCGTGGCTGCAGTTTAGAAGCATAAGAACATCCTTCAATTATTTCATAAATTATCTAAAAACTTTTGGCCCTAACATGACTATGGAATTTGGTTATTCTAGAAACTCACTAGAACAAGAGCACTATCAGCATGCTGATCGGCACAGGATTAACCATACAATGTACTATACTCCTATCGAATATTTCAGCATAGCAACATACCTCAGTCCATTTTATATAACAAAAGGCGATGCTTCTAACGATAACTATGGTATTGATTTTTCAATCACCCCTATAGTGCATGTCATGCGAGAAAATCCCAGGATAGACCTCTCATACACATACGCCCGGCAGTATTACTATCGTAAGGACAATTATCCTGATCGGTATTATGAGTACTACATGCCGAACTACGTTATGGCTAACTATATTACGGCCTTTCTCCATTATGACTATGATGAGACGCTATGGTTTGAAGCCAGTAACTCTTTTACATTCTGGGGCAAAGATGAATTTATGAAGTATTTTTCAGAAAATGTTGTTACGCTTGAATATAGTTATCTATTCGATAAAAAAGGTGACGGCAGGATTGGGGTGGCTTATCTTTGGTATCGACGTCTTAAGGGGCGAATAGAAGATAGCCAGGACTCCCAACGTTGGATACTTAAGTATTCGCAGAGTTTTTAGATCTCCCAGGAGGATGTTTTTATGAAGAAATATGGTTTTTTACTTGAAATATTAATTGGCGTGTGCCTGTTGATATTCATAAATTTGATGTGGTCCGGTGAGAATTTAGGATTTGCCGGTGTTTCGCCTAACCCGTACTGGATAGTTGTAATCTTTATAGCTGCACGCTATGGGAGTTTGCAGGGGTTTTCAGCAGGCGTAATCTGTTCACTGGCTCTTCTTGGGTCGGTTAGTTATGGACTGTTTTCCAATACTGAGTTTGACCTTGGATTAATGCCCTACAAAGTAATTCAACTTTGTGCTCTATTTGTGCTTGTAGGATTTTTGATTGGGGAAGAAAGAAGCAGAGTTTCGAGAATACTTTCAAATGGAAGAGACCAATATAACAAGCTAAGAAACGAATTCGAGTCACTGGCAATGGAACACATGGCACTTAAGGATATAAATACCGAGCTAGAAGGTAGGATCCTTGGGCAAGCTGACACTATGAATACAGTATATGAAGTTGCAAGAGACCTCGTAACCTTAAAGATCGAACGACTGTACCCTTCAGTTGTAGAGCTTGTTAAAAAATTTGTCGGTCCTGAAAAATGCTCTTTTTACGTGTGGGAAAACGATCAATATCTTTTAAAAGGCCATTCAGGGTGGGGCGATAATATCAGAGGACGTGAAGTATTGGATATAAGTTCTGATATTATCAAAAGAGTAATGGAAGAGAAAAAAGTAGTTACTGTTTCAGATATTTTTAAGGAAGAAAATTTAAGGTGGGAAGAAGGAAAAGAACCCGTAATGGTTGCGCCTCTTTTCTTCGGAGAGAAAGATATAGTAACAGGCTTTATTCTTATTGATGAGATTTCATTTTTAAAGCTTAATCCTACGTCTATAAGATTTTTATCAGTCATGGCGGACTGGATATCAAAAGCGTTCGACAATGCGATAGCATCAACAACTATTCGTAAAAAAGATATATATGACGATGAGCTGGAGGTCTTCAATTACAACTACGCCATGAGAAGAATGAATGAAGAAGTAGTTAATGCCAAGATTAATGATAAACCTTCTTCGGTTATAGTTATAAAGGTAAAGGATTTTGACAAGATAGGGGAAAGCCGCAAAAAAGATGTACTTAAGAGCACGGGATTTGTCATTAAGAATACACTCCGCGGAGGAGACATTATTGCTAAGCACTCTGATGAGGACAAATTTCTAGCTATTCTTTCAGGGTCTGACATGAAAGGTTCTAGGATCGCGGCTGAGAGGATCACAGAGCAGTTTAAGAAGTTTGGACTTAAACCTTACGGGGATGACAGGAAATTAGATTTAAGTATTTTAGCGCACACAATAGACCCTAAATACAGCTCTGAAGCGGAGATCTTTAGCACAGAAGGAACAGTGCTAAATTAACAGGAAAATTTATGATATTTTATCTTCTATTTATATTGGCAGGACTTGGAATTGAATCAACGGCTCTGGTTCTTTTTTTAATAAAAGATCCTATCGAGATGACGTATTTTTTCCCGATCTTCATGATCATGCATGTAGCAGCGACAGGTTTATTTTCGTATGGGGTGTATAGGGGAAGTGTACGTAATCATTTTTCAAGTCCAAGGAACTGGCTGTTGATTTCAGCTGCATTTTGTCTGGTTTTTTCTATTATGGGGTTTCTGTCATTCTCGGTCGTCTATATGCTTCTTGTTAGGAGGCGCTGGCAGAAAAGCAACATATACAACGAGTACGAAAAATACATTTTCTACGATTTCGAACCTGAAAAGAGATTTTTGGACCCTGGCAACCTGGCTGCTGCCACTGAAGCAGAACTTGAAATAAGCCCGCTTGTGGATATTATGGGAGAAGAAGATTCGCAGCTTAGAAGAGGGGCGGTTAACATAATGGAAAAACTGCCTAAAAGAGATGCTGTAAGACTTCTTAAGCTTTCTCTTCACGATTCTGATGTTGAGATACGTTTTTATGCCGCCTCGGAACTCTCAAAGATAGAAACAGAACTCAATGACAATATTATTACCGCCAAGGGAGAAGTTGAGAGAAGTCATGATTCGGCTGACGTTCATCTTTCCCTTGCAAATAGTTATTCTGAATATTATGAAAGCGATATACTTGATGAGGTTACGGCCAATTATTATAAAGGGTTGGCTCTAGCTGAATATTATACAGTTTTAGAACTGGGCGGTGAGAATGTTAAGGTTATGAACTACCTGGCTAACCTTGAAGCTTTAAATAAAGATTACGATAAAGCATTGGCTCGCTTTAAGAGGGTTTGTGAGATTGATCCGAATGACGTTT
>JAQBAV010000048.1:0-4317 GCA_032126595.1 Candidatus Omnitrophota bacterium
AGCTCCTCCCCCAGAGAGGCTCATACCGATGTCGGCAAACATCGATGGCACGTAGTCCGGATTATAAGGGTCTTCCACTAACTCATAATTATTTCCCACAATTATCCAACTACGATCTGGATTCCAATCATAATCGGACCAATTCTCAACCCTACGGATGGTCTCTGTCGTCAGGTAATAAATACTCCCGTCCCAGTCCCCGGGCTGATTAGCTACGTTATCGAAATGAATATCGTATAGCCAAGTATCACCCCAGAAACTCCTCCAACTATCTACACTCGAAGGATAAAAGACCAAGGAATAATCGTCCACAGCCCCTTCAAAGTCAAGACGCAACTGACCCTGATCCTCATGCCAAGCGGTTTTCCCGTGAAGTGTATAATCTACTGGAGATACCATCTCCAAACCCCCCGGTCCGACGATTTCATCTCCCGACAAAGCGAAATAAAAGGGACTATCGAGCAACTCGGGCGCTATTGTTCCAACAACGGGCATTCTGATATTCAGCGTTCCCGCCTCTTGGTGATAATTCCCGTAATTACCAATCAGTTCATAAGCTTCTCCCCCAATAGCCAAGAAAAGGCACACCGCAAATACTGCTGATAAAAGTATTAATGCTCTCTTCATCTTACTCACACTCCTTTTTTCACGAACTCTTTGTTTCGGTTCCGTTATCATATTATGTTTTTCCTATATAAACAAAAAAACCCGCATAGAAACGCTTAGCGGGTTAATCCTGAGTTACGATTCTCAAGAAAACGGCAACTGGCTACCTTTGCTTTCCGCTTTAGGCCCTATAGCTTTGCGTCCCTATCCTTTCGGATGGTTTGCTATTTTACACATTACAAAAATTATAAAAGAGCTGCTTTTTATCTACCTTTACCTTCTCTTATTACGACTTGAGTATACCACGTCCTTGGTCAAGATGCAAGGATTTTAGCATTTTTTTAACTGACTATTTTTTTGTTAACATATATACAATAAAACGATACAAGAATTGTATCAATTAGAGCGGAAAGCCGCATTTATTAAGGCATGTTACAAATCAGTTAAAGCTTATCGGATAACTAGTGAATTTTGCGGGGTTTTCCTCGCTTTCTATCTCCAGCAGCCATATGTGCCGTCCCCGGAAATACTCAAAAAGCCTGTAATTCGACTCCTTATCTTTTTCCCGGGCCATTACGATAACTGAGTTGTCTATATCGGGTTCGTTGTGTATCCATTCACCGGCCGGAATATAATTCTCGCTGTATCTGACCATAATAAGGTGTCTTCCTCCCCGCCTTTTTAGCTCACGAGTGATTGCGTTGACCTGCATTATGGTCCTGTGCTGTATAAAGAATCGATGCGTCGGCATTACCCGGAGTTTATCCACAAGAAACCCCGTAGTTACAACGAAGACCAGTATCACCAGATACTTCCCCGCGGATACGCGGTTTATGCGTATACCGGATAATATGCGCAGGCCTTCGGCCATAAGGAAAAATACCGGAGCCACAAGAGGTCCGGTGGAATAGGTATTGAACCAGGACTGCAGCATCAGTGTCGCTAAGAACGCGATAACCGTCAGGTACGCGAACCGTATCCATCCGTCCCTAAAAAAAAGAAAGAGCGGTATCAAGACGAGCAGCCCCAAGCTCTTGCCGTTAAAAAACTTCAGGAATATCTTTATTTTGAGCCAGGCACTTTCCATAAAACCTTTGAACGTGTGTAAGTAGCTGTACGTGCTTATATTAGTATTTTTAGAGAATTCCCCCGTTTTCTTGTCACTGTATTCGGCATCGGTATCCGGTTTCTGCCAGAAAAACGTGGAAAAGTCGGGATGGGTTTTCGCATAAGCGATATAAGGCAGAAGAAAAGGATTTCCCGTTACGCGCAGGTTATAATACCCCAATGCAACGGCGCCGACCGAGAGCACTACAAGCATGGGCAGAATAATGGTTTTAAAAGCGGCTCTAAAGGTAGGCTGCAGTCTTTTGCTTAATATCCACCAGCATATCAATATAACGGCCGGAATGCTTGTTACAAGGCCTTCCCATGGGCGGGAGTTAGCCAGGATCACAAGCCCCAGCGCAAAGATGACCGCGTTTTTAGCGTTCGGTTTATCGATAATCCTGCGCAAGGCGCCAAAGAGCAAAGCTCCACCGAAAGCGGCGACAGCTCCCCCCATATAACTCTGCGCCCAGTAGCTGGAAACCCCCAGAAAAATGTGCAGTATCGAAAGCAGTCCCCCGAAAAAAGCCCACTTCCTAGGCAGCCATGCCTGAAGCATCCACGTAAGGCCCCCGCACATGAGCGCCATGCCTAGCCATACACCTACTATCGGATGCCCCCCTATAATCTTCCCTAAGGCCAGAATAAGACCCTGGGCGGGAGGATACCGGGACATATAGGTAGGCTTATGAAGGACATGCATGCTTGCGAAATGTTCCCACATCGTATGCGTGGGATTGGTAACTCGCCCCTTCGAGAAAGTCTCCGCCGCAAGAATATAACTATATTCATCCGAAAAATGCGGCACGGGAACCCCAAAAGAAAGAGAAAGAACCGCGCTCGCTGCGAAAGCTAAAAGCCCCACAAAAATGACCATTGCCACGTCATTCCTGGCGATACGTACAAAGGTATTAGTTTCAGACATTTGTATCTCCTTTTTTCCTCCCGATTTTCCTCCCGAATAGTAGTGCTGTCTTACTCACCAGCGACCTTCCCCTAAAAACATGATCAAACGTATAAATATCTGCTTCTTTATTCCTCGCAACAGAAGGAGGATGCTGTATTTCCCACATATCTTTTATAGGAAGGTTAGCTCTGGGATCCTTCGGATTTTTAGTATGAATGGCTTCAGGCCCATGGCCGATATTAGAGACTAAGTTAACTTCAGGGTATATACAGAGGCCTCTTTGAGACCATATTGCGCACAAGCCACTGGTAATCCCATATATCTTTGTTCCCTTTAAGCGCTCTATCAAATTCTTGTGTCCAATATTTTTCTTCATGTTTCCTCCCAATGTTCATAATATTATACCCTATATATAGCCATAGGCAAGGTAAGGGCTTATAAAAGGTGAGCATTATTAACTATGAAATACCTATTCCGCCATAGGCGGACCAGCTAAAAAGCGCTGGAAAACCGCCATTATTTTATATTATTGTGCCCCATTGTGCAGCTGTAAGCTTTAAGAGATTGCCGCGTCGCCTTCGGCTTCTCGCAATGACGGATAAAGGGGTCGCAATGACATAGCTGTAAGCTTTAAGCTATAAGTTGTAAGTTTTAAGAGATTGCTTCGTCGCCTTCGGCTCCTCGCAATGACAAATGAGAGACGCTCCTCGCAATGACGGGTAAAGAGCGGGTCGCAATTTGCGACCAGTTATATTTTTAAAATAATTTGAAAGAAACTGAGTGAAATATGTGTCTATATATATGTAAGCGAAGAATTTTTAAAAAGGAGGAGAAATGGGCAAGGATTTAATGTTAACGGAAGAAATTGGAAACAGGATATTTATAATACGAGGACAGCGCGTGATGTTAAGTACACATCTTGCCGATTTATATGGTGTAGAAGTAAAAGTTTTAACCCAGACAGTTAAACGTAACATTAAAAGATTCCCAAAGGATTTCATGTTTCCCCTTATAAATAAAGAAGTTACAATCTTGAAGTCACAATTTGTGACTTCAAGTTGGGGTGGAGCCAGGCGCGCTAATCCTTATGCTTTTACTGAACAAGGCGTAGCTATGCTGTCTAGCGTATTAAACAGCGAAAGAGCGGTTCAGGTCAATATAGCCATAATGAGGGCATTTGTAAAATTACGCCGAATACTCTCCAGCAACAAAGAACTTGCACATAAGCTAAAAGAACTTGAAGGAAAAATTGAAAAACACGACGAAGAAATACAGGCTATTTTCGATGCAATCAGACAGTTAATGACCCCGCCTAAAAAATCCAAACGGGAGATCGGGTTTCATGCAAAGCCTTGAAGGCAAGGTAAAGAGTTAGAATAAAAAAGGGCGAGTATTTTTATACCCGCCTAAAACCTAAAGCTTTCTTTCAATTTACCACGCTATCCAATATAAACCTAAAAAAAGTTAAGATCAATATTATTATACCGCATATGCAGCTATAAGCTATAAGCTATAAGCTATAAGCTATAAGCTATAAGCTTTAAGTTATAAGTTATAAGATTTAAGCTATAAGCTGTAAGCTGTAAGAGATTGCCGCGTCGCTACGCTCCTCGCAATGACGGGTAAAGGAGCTCGCAATGACATAGCTGTAAGCTTTAAGCTGTAAGCTGTAAGAGATTGCTTCGTCGCCTTCGGCT
>JAQBAV010000049.1:0-6352 GCA_032126595.1 Candidatus Omnitrophota bacterium
AATGTTCGGGTCTATAGCCAGGGGAAGTCTGCGGATAAGTAATTTTCTTTTTGGTGAGGACTGCATAAGCACCCTTGATGCTTTTAAAGCTTTGGGTGTTGAGATATTAAAAGAGGGAAACACGCTTTTAGTCAAGGGCAGGGGTCTTAAGGGCCTTGTCCCACCCACCAAGCCAATTTATCTTGGAAATTCCGGAACAAGTATGAGGATAATTTCGGGAATACTTGCCGCTCAAAGTTTTACGACTACTCTTACCGGGGATGAGTCGCTCTCTAAGCGTCCCATGAAAAGAATAATAGAGCCATTGGGAAAAATGGGAACAAGAATAGAGTCCACAGAAGGACATGCTCCGCTTAAAGTAATGGGAAGCACAAGGCCAATTAAAGCGATTAAGTATTCAACTCCTGTAGCCAGCGCTCAAGTAAAGTCATGTATTCTTGCGGCGGGTCTATATGCTGACGGAAAAACAATTGTTACGGAACCATTTCAGTCAAGGGACCACACAGAGAGAATGCTGAAATATTTTTCGGCGGATATTAAGAAAGATGGACTGACAACTGAAATAACGGGGCAAAAAGAGCTTGAGGCAAAGGATGTAGAGGTGCCGGGAGATGTATCAAGTGCCGCGTTTTTTGTTGCTGCCGCGTTACTTGTTGAAGGTTCAAGTATTGTTCTTCGCAATGTAGGATTAAATAGAACCCGTATAGGCGTCTTGAACGTTCTTGAAAGAATGGGCGGGAAGATAGAGGCGAGCAACCTTCGCGGAGAGCTCGAACCTATGGGTGACCTTGAGGTTATTTATTCGCCGCTTAAAGGTACGGTAGTTGAAGAGGAAGAAATACCCCTGTTAATAGATGAGATACCAGTTCTTATGGTTGCAGCATGTTTAGCCGAAGGCGAGACGATAATTAAAGGCATAAGCGAACTTAAAGTAAAAGAGAGCGATCGCGTTAAAACTATGATAGATAACCTGTCTCGCATGGGGTGCAAAATAAAGGAAAAAGATAATTCTCTGATCATTTATGGTGGGGAAAAGACTCTAAAATGTGCCGAACTCGACAGCTTCACAGATCATAGAATAGCCATGAGTATGGCTATAGCCGCATTGGTATCAAACGGGGAGTGTTTGATTAAAAATACAGCCTGTGTTGACACTTCATACCCCGGGTTCTATAATGATCTAGAGAAGGTGTCCGGAAAGTAAAAAAAATGCTTTTTAGTAGTTACTCATAAATCGTAAGTCTATAAAACAAAAAAAGTTTGACAAATTTTTTCATATCTGATAGTATTTCAAAAATAGCTATACTAATACAAATAATAACAATTACTATAAAAAGGGCTGGTAAAAGATGTGGCAAACGTTATTAAAAGCATTTGACAACCTAGTAGGCATGTTTTCAAGCGATATGGGGATAGACCTCGGAACTGCTTCCACGCTGGTTTACCTTAAGAACGAGGGTATAGTTCTTTGTGAACCTTCCGTTGTAGCCATTGAAGCTGGAACAAGCAATGTGCTCGCGGTAGGCGAAGAAGCCAAGCGTATGCTTGGAAGAACCCCGGGAAATATCATAGCGATCCGGCCTATGAGAGACGGGGTAATTGCTGATTTCGAAATCACAGAAGCCATGCTTAGATATTTCATTAAAAAGGCCCACAATTCACGAAGTTTAGTTCGCCCAAGAATCGTTATCGCTATCCCTTCAGGAATTACAGAAGTTGAGAAGCGCGCAGTAAAAGATTCAGCATTACATGCCGGGGCACGCGAAGTTTTTATGATAGAAGAACCTGTTGCTGCTTCTATCGGAGTGGGTCTTCCCATTCAGGAGCCTTCGGGAAATATGATAATTGATATCGGTGGGGGTACCACCGAAATGGCCGTTATATCACTTGCCGGTGTTGTTTTTTCCAAATCTATCCGTATAGGCGGAGATGAGATGGATGAAGCTATCATCAACTACCTTAAGAGAACATACAATCTTATGGTAGGAGAGAGAACCGCTGAGGAGATAAAGATCAGAATAGGATCAGGATATCCGTTAGACGAAGAGCTTTCAATGGAAGTTCGAGGACGCGATCTAGTAGCCGGTCTTCCTAAGATGATTACAGTTACAAGTGATGAAATAAGAGAAGCTCTTTCTGAACCGATATCTTTGATCGTTGAAGCCGTTAGAATAACTCTTGAAAGAACACCGCCTGAGCTATCGGCTGACCTGATCGAAAAAGGTTTGATCCTCTGTGGGGGAGGATCTCTTCTTAGAGGCCTTGATCAATTAATTTCAGAGGAAACCGGATTGCCGGTTCATTTAGCAGACGACCCGCTTACGGCCGTGGCATTAGGTACGGGGAAGGTGCTCAATGAACTTTCATACCTGAAAAGGTTAACGGTTTCTCCGCGTCTTCATAGATAACTAAAAAAAGATTAATGTGCCTAGGTCTCCATTTACAAAAAGAGCTTATTTATTCGTTGGCTTAATAGCCACGGCGATCATATTCGCCCTATCCAAACCTTCTTTATCTTCTTTTTTCAACAAAACATCCATACAAATCGTATCTTTTCCAACTGACTTTGCAAAAGACGTCGGTCAGTATTTTCAGATAAAAAAGAATTTACTTAAAGAAAATGCCTCTCTTCGCAAAAAGGTCGCGGACCTTTCGCTTACAGTCGTACAATTAAAAAATATTAAAAACGAAAATGAAAGACTCAGAGAGCTTCTTGAATTTAAAAAGAGGTTCGGATTCGATACCATCTCCGCTGAGATCGTAGCAAGAAACCCGTCTAATTGGATAGGCTCTTTTACCATCAATAAAGGTTCCAATGATGGTATAAAGAAGAGCGCCGCAATATGTGCCGCCGACGGGCTTATTGGAAAAGTTTTTGAAACGGAGGCTACTACCAGCTCTATTATGCTTGTATCTAATCCCGGTTTTAAGGCTGGAGGAATAATCAAAAGGAACCGGGTTAATGCCGTTATAGCAGGAGCAGGAGACGGTCTGGCAAAAATGCTTTATATTCCTCTTGATGCTGAGATAGTTAAGGGAGATATAGTTGAGACCTCCGGCTTTAGTCATGTATTTCCGAAAGGAATCACTATAGGAAAAGTTATTTATTTCGGAAAAGATAAAACGGGTCTTTATAAGTATGCGGTTGTTAAGCCTGAGGTTGATCCGTTTGTCCAGGAAGAAGTGCTCTGCCTCAAATAGTTATTATCAAAAATATGAACAAGAATATTTACATTTATCCATTATTAGTCTTAGTGTTTCTAATCCAATTATTCCTTACTAGATATTTTACCTGGACGCCTGACGTGGTTCTTATCATTGTTGTTTTTGTAGGTATTTTTTATAAACCGCATGAGGCTGTATTGATCGGCTTGTTGGCGGGAATATTAAGAGGAAGCGTTTCGGTGGGGACACTTCCTGTTGATATAGCAGCGTTTCCAGTAGCAGCTATAGTTGCCGGAGGTATGGCCAGAGCGCTAAATAAGCACAGCTGGCTCACGCATGCCCTGGTTACTCTTGTTTGCATGATGCTGGTTATAGTTTTTCAAATAAGTTATATAAATTTCGTAGCGGTCAACAACGTAAGTATGAAGTTTATATTGTCAAAGAATTGGAATATCATTATCATAACCGCGCTTATTTCCCCGATAATATTTTCAATACTGGGAGAAGTGTGGTCCATAAGAGACTAATATGAGAGTTAGAGTATTTGTATTTATACTTATCGCAGCATTTCTATTCGTGATGTCAGGGCTGATTCATATCCAAATAGTCAAACACGAAAGCTTTAAGGTTATGTCTGAAGAGAACCGCCTTAGGATAGTTCCTTTTATAGCTCCGAGGGGGAGTATCTTTGATGCCGAAGGCAGGGCTATGGTTAAAGACGTTCTGAGTTTTAATGCGTCCGTGTACTACAGTCAAATAAAAGATAAGCCCGCGCTGGTAAAGGTATTTAGTGAAGTTTTAGATTTACCCGCACCGGAAGTCGAGAAGCGCATAAAAAAAGGCAGAGCCCAGCCTTACAGCCCAACGGTAATTGCCCGAGACATTGGAACTGAAAAGGCTATACACCTTGAAGAGATAGCCCTGGATTACCCGGGTCTTTCGATCGATGTATCTGCTAGACGGGAGTATGTTAACGCCTCCAGCGGCGGAAATATGTTAGGGTACCTCGGACTATTGAATAGCGAGGAAGTCGAGAAATTCAAGCATTACGGATATAAGGTTAATGATCCTGTCGGGAGAAGCGGTATTGAAAAATATTATGATAACTATTTAAGGGGAACGCACGGCGGCAAACAGGTAGAAGTTGATTCCATGGGGCGCGAGGTTATAACAATAGGACATAAGGAGCCGGTACCCGGAAGAGATATTTATCTGACCATTAATCAAGATCTTCAGAAATTCTGCGACAGCCTTCTTGAGAACACAAAAGGAGCCATAATTGCCATGAACCCTTATAGCGGGGCTATTGTTGTCATGGCCAGCAGTCCTTCCTTTGATCCGGGGATCTTTATGGATCCAAAAAGACAAAAAGAAGTGCAAGAGATTCTTTCCAATAGCGGGCATCCGCTTTTAAATAGAGCTATTTCCACGGCCCAGCCTCCGGGTTCTATTTTTAAAGTTGTGATCGCAATTGCCGGTCTTGAGTCGGGCAAAATATCTGATACCGAAGAAATTACCTGCGGCGGAATTTTTACTTTGGGCAGAAGCAGTTTCCACTGCTGGAGAAAAGATGGGCATGGGCCGCAGATAATGAGGGAGGCAATTAAAAATTCATGCAATGTTTATTTTTATACTTTGGGGCTTCGTGTCGGCGTTGATGATATAGCGAACTTTGCCTGCGAGATGGGCGTGGGCACCAAGACCGGTGTGGATCTCCCGGAAGAAGTGAGCGGGACCTTGCCGACAAAAAAGTGGAAAGAAAAACGTTTTAAAGAGAAATGGTATAAGGGGGAGACTGTTAACTATGCTATCGGGCAGGGGTATCTATTATGTACGCCGCTGCAGATAGCAAGGATAATGTCGGTTTTCGCTAATGGAGGAGTTCTCGTCCATCCTTATATTGCTTCAAGAATAGGGGATGTAAAAATAAATAATTACGAAGGAAGAAGATTATCTTTTTCAGACGAATCTATAAATGTAGTCAGGGAAGGTCTCTGGAAAGTAGTTAATGATAAAAGAGGCACGGGCATGAAGGCCCGGCAGAAAGATTTTGAAGTAGCGGGCAAGACGGGAACAGCTCAGACCTCTCAAGGGGAAAATCACGGCTGGTTTGCCGGATTCGGGCCATATAAGAATCCAACCCTTACGGTTGTAGTTTTTGATGAACATGGCGGAAAAGGCGGGTACTACGCTGCTCAAACTGCAGGAAAAGTATTTGCCGAAGCAAAGAGATTGGGACTGGTCTAAATGATTAAATCTAGAAAAAAAGGAAGTCTGGACAAAACGCTATTAGCGGCGACTATCCTGATAGCAATTTTAGGAATGTTGTTTGTCTATAGCGCTACATGGGATAAGCTCCAGAGTAGCGGTGCATTCGACAAGATATTTGTCAGGCAATGTTTATGGGTGCTGGTGGGATTTATACTTCTTACAGTTATAGCCAACTCTGACTATCTGAAAATGCTGGACTTTGCCTACGTAGCGTACGGGCTTAATCTAGTTTTACTTATTTATCTTCTCATGTTCGGAGGAGAGCGTTACGGGGCTAAAAGATGGATAGATCTCGGACTCTTTTCCCTGCAGCCATCGGAGTTCATAAAGCTCACTGTTGTTTTTGCTCTGGCCGCACTTTTTGACCAGAGAAGGGAGAGGATAGGTTCATTCGCAAACTTTGCTCTTGCATGCATTCTCGTAGTTCCGGCATTTTTGCTTATTTTTCTTCAGCCGGACCTTGGGACCTCGATTGTTCTATTGCCGATACTCTTTGCTGTTTTGCTTACGGCAGGCGAGAGGATAAAGTATTTACTGATCACAATAGGCGCGGGTCTTGCAAGTCTTCCTTTTGTGTGGAGCCTTCTTAAAGATTATCAGAAAAGCAGGCTCCTTGTATTTATTAATCCCAATATCGATCCACTCGGAGCAGGATACACGATAATACAATCAAAGATAGCCGTTGGCTCGGGAGGATTTTTCGGCAAGGGATGGCTGGGCGGCACGCAAAGCCACTTAAAATTTCTTCCTGAGAGACATACAGATTTTATTTTTTCAGTAATAGGAGAGGAATGGGGTTTTCTTGGGGCACTTTTAGTTATAGGACTCTTTGGAGTGGTAATTGCCAGAGGGATTTCTATAATTTCAAACATAGAAGATGTGGCGGGAAAGGTAGTTGCTACCGGGATCGTGACGC
>JAQBAV010000050.1:0-4699 GCA_032126595.1 Candidatus Omnitrophota bacterium
GGCATCATCAGTCTCTTTTCCGGCAAACAGCACAGGGCCCGCGCCTACTTTCATGCCCTCTTTGTATTCTGGAATAGATTTCAGTATAGCAAGAACGTTTTTAAGCTTTTTCGGCTTCTTGCTATCCAATATTTTCTGCAAATGAGTTGTTACGCAATTATCTGAAGGGGTATGACAGCACATAAATGGAATCTTTAAAAGTTTAGCTGCATCCAATGACTGTGTGTGGTTCCTGGGTAAAACTCCTCTAAAAACCTCCTGAACGCGCTCCTTCATTATTCCTTCAGCAACTTTCTTTTTTAAACCATATTTTTCCCAAATGCTCGGCTGTATGTTCATTACATCGTAAAGCTGCGCATATGCCCTGCCATTTGGGTGATGCGATATTATTAGATCTATCTTTGTGCCTTTTTCCCTTAATCTATCAGCAAGAAGAACTTCTCCAACATCGATATCTATCCCGATCATAACATTCCTAATCTCTTCATTGCCTGTACCGTTAAGAATACGGGTGTCGGAATAAGGATTAGTTAGTCTCTCTTTATCGAAATATCTTTTGTCAGGCCCCGTAGCTCTGCGGTATTCACTCCTGGCCCTTTTAAGGGACTCATCAATAGCAGATTTAGGTCTTGGGTCTTCTTTTATAGCTTTCTTTACAATAAGTTCATACAGCGTCTTGAGTTTCATTTTTTACCATTTTCTCCTTTTCCTTCTTTTTTTCTACGGGCGGCGTTAAAAACTCCTTTAAAACTGCGTCTTTGTCACGGTTTTCCACAAAATCCAAACGTCCTGTAAGCCAGCTATAAATTCGTAGGTCAAAATCAATAACCGGCATAGCGAACCTTGATTCCTCAACAAGCTTATTGGCGGAATTCAGAGGTATAAGCAGCATAAATAACCCTACAATACCGAATAATATAAATGCTCTTATCGCGGCGATTATAACTCCGCCTATTCTTTCTATAAAGGCAACGCCATCACCGCTAATAACATGAAAAAGTCTCTCAAAAGTCTTAATTAAGAATAAAATTACTACAGAAATAGCAAAAAATGAGAACGGACGTGACAACCTCTGGAGTAAAAACCCAAATATAGCGGTGGAAAGCTCTTGATAGTAATTGATTGAGCAGAATAATAGCACAACCCACCCTGCGAGTGAAAGAAGTTGGGAACCAACACCTGTTCTGGCCCCTTTATAGATCATTCCTAAGAACAAAATAATAAAGGTAATGTCGATCCAATTAATACTATTTAGTAACTCCGACAAGGCAAACCCCTTCTGTGAAGCCAAAGTATATCATATAAAAAGTACCTTGTCAAACCACCGTAAAAATTGGTTTCTAGAGTATTTTTAGGTTTTTGTTTTACTAACTAATAGGGGTTTTTATTGTCTCAGATATGACACAAGGAGGATTATTTTCGGTCTTATGTATTTTTACTCTAAGAAGTTCACCCTCTTTATGACTTGGGTCTTTTAGTTTAACTTTAAGATACTCGCCGGAATACCCTATACTAGATGTAGCTTTTTGTTCTTTTTCAACCAACACTTCTACTATTTTGCCTAAAAATGCCTTACAAAATTCAAATTGTAGATCATCCCCAAGTTCGATCAATTTGCCGGCTCTTTTCTTAGAAACAGCGCTCGGCACCTTGTCTTCCATATAAAAAGCCTTGGTTCCCTTTCTGCCGCTATAAGAAAAAATGTGCATCCTTGAAGGCCTAATTCTCTTTAAAAACTCATAGGTTTCATTGTAATCGAGCTCCGTTTCCCCCGGAAAGCCGCAAATAACATCCATGCTTATGCCAACTGTAGGCATTTTTTGTCTGATTCTTTCAATAAGTCCTTGGAAATCTTTGGTAGTGTAGTTTCTATTCATAAGTTCAAGTATTCTGTCCGATCCGGATTGTAAGGGCACGTGAAAATGTCTGCATATCTTGTTTGAGTTATTAACCGCGTCTATTAGCGCGTCATCTACATGATTTGGCTCGATAGAACTCAAACGTATTCTAAAGTCTCCCGGGATTCTGTCAATTTCTTCAATGAGATAGGCAAGGCCTTCTCCGTCCGCGCCTTCCCATGAGCCAAGGCAGATACCCGTAAGAACTATTTCCTTGTACCCGCTTTCAACGATTCTTTTAAGCTCACCTAATACATCTTTTTTGTCCTTGCTTTTAGACGGGCCTCTTACAAGAGTAACTTTACAATAAGAACAGTTTTGGTTACAGCCGTCCTGTATCTTCAAGAAGGCTCTTGTATGGGACTGAAAGCCTGACACGCCTTCTTCTATGTGATAGGCATTTTCTTCTATGCCGAGAATGGAGGCAATGATTGCCGGCAGATCCTTTTTTTCTTTATTGGGAACGACGCGAAATACTTCTCCCGTGGCTCCGGCAGAGTCTATGTCTTCAGCAAGAACTGCATAGCATCCTGTAAGAAAAATTTTAACGGAAGGATTATCTTTTTTTATCTTTCTAATAAATCTTCGGGTCTTTGCGTCTGCCTGATGAGTAACGGTGCAGGAATTCAGCACGAAAAAATCAGCTTCTTCCGGAAGAGATTCAGTAAGGCCCAATCTAGTAAGGTTTTCACGCAGAACTTGGGACTCATACTGATTGACTTTGCAGCCGAGAGTCTTGATAGCAAAGGTTTTTTCCTGTTTTCTATTTTTCATATAGCATATTTCTTTATGAGTCGCAATGTTCACCAGCGTTTGTTCATAGTTCAGAGTTCATTGTTCATGGATTTTTCTATGAACCACGAACCATGAACCACCAACTACTAACTACAAACTACTAGTTTCTCTCTCTTTCTAGACACCTGCCTCATAACTGATAACTGAAAGCGCATAAAGTCCCGCGGTATCGCTCTTTAGAACCCTATCACCCAATGAAACAAATTTACAGCCATTGGCTTTTGCCTGAAGAATTTCATCACTTGTAAAATCGCCTTCTGGGCCTATAAAAATTATTATTTTCCCCTTTTTAAAACCCTTAATAACTTCTTTGATCGGTATGGTCTCGTCTTCCAGGTGGGCCATGATTGCCAAGCTATAGTCACCCATGCCTCCGATAACATCTTTATACTTTTTTATATTCTCAACTTCAGGTATCACGGATCTCCCGCATTGTTTTGCCGCTTCCACCGCTATCTTGACCCAGCGGTCATGTTTTTTCCGGGCACCCTTTTCATCGGGTCTTACAATGGTTCTATCCGTAATAAGCGGAACGACCTTGCTTACTCCAAGCTCTGTTGCTTTTTCGATAATGTAATCCATCTTGTTTTTCTTTGTTATAGCTTGGGCGAGAATGATCTCAAGATTCTTTTCACTAGAAACTTCTAGCGTTTCTTCAATAATGATATACACTTCCTTAGAATACTTATCTATTCTTTCAATTAGTCCCAGATATTCATTCCCCTCTCCATCAAAAACTCTAACTCTTTCGGATTCTTTTAGCCGCATGACATCTGTAATGTGATGCGCTTCATCTCCAGACGCAACTATTTTCTTTTTACCCGCATCGATATTTTCGCTTGATACATAAAATCTACTCATTTTATCTGTCTTCCTGTTAGCCTGTTATCCTGTTGGCTGTTCTGCTTATTGTTTGATCTAAGATATCTCACAAATCCGTTTATCAACTTGCCAACATTTCCAGCCTGTTTATATGCTCTACTGAATTCCTTTTCACTAATATATTCTCTATCTAAAGCGGCGTAGAGCAACGATTGTACTTCTGAGCTTGAACGCCTTGCATATAAAAGAAATTGGATAAATTGCTGATTGCTTCCACCGTCAAAACCTTCCGCGATGTTAGACATACATGAAACTGAAGCCCTCTGTATTTGGTCCTTTAATCCAAAATCTTTGTTGAACAGTCTTTTAGCGGTAAAACTATACACCGTATTAACTAAAGTTCTTGCTTCTTTCCAGGATTCAATATCTTCAAACTTTATGATTTTCATTGATTCTCTCGTTTTTTTTAATTAAAACCGTCAACCGGCAACTGGCTAACCGGCAACCGGCTAACCGGAATTATGTTTTCTTATTACTCTTTTTCTCCAAAAACTTCGGCTGTAAAAATATATATATCGCAGTCTCCTGTTTCCCACGCATCCATAGGGATGCCGGCCTTTTGCGCGCAAAGGCTATTCATAAATTCTTCTTTGGTCCATCCTGTTTCATCTGCAACTTGCGGAAGATATACTCCGCTTTGCCAGCCCTTTCTTACCATTACGCCATGCTTCCCAACTTCTATTATTTCATAATCGTCTATCTTCTCCATGGGTGAAAGTGCGGAGATCTCTATATCAATCTCGCCAAGCTCATCAGTGGTTACGGGACTGAATCTGGAATCTTCGAAAGCTGCCGCTATCGCCATGTCTCTAACTGCCAGGTAAAGCGGCCCTTGTGCAACCATATTACCTATACAGCCTCTAAGCTGTCCGCTTTTGTGCAAAGTAACAAACGCTCCCATATCCTTCTTCAAGTCCTCGTCCTCTACCTCTACTTCCGGGCTCTTGCCTTCTTCAAGGTAGTACTTGATAGTGTTTCTTACAATGTCTAAAAGTTCTTTCCTCTGTTCTACATTAAACATATTTTACCTTTTACAGAAGTTTTTTGGCCTCAGCTAATACCTTTTTTATCATCTGTGGAGTATCCGGGATCTCACATCCGGCAACATCAGAATGCCCTCCACC
>JAQBAV010000051.1:0-5628 GCA_032126595.1 Candidatus Omnitrophota bacterium
GGGATATTTTGCCGGATATATGGTCATGACCGGAGAGCCGCTTTATTTTTATATTAATACTACATTATCCCGTTTTATGCTGCACTTTACGGGTATAGGTATATTTTTATTAAGTTATTTGGCGTATGACGATGTAAAAAAGATACTCGAAAGGGATTAATATGAAAGAAAAATATGTATTTATCGATAGAGACGGTGTTATAAATAGAGATGGAAGCGAAAAAACAGAACACGGATACATAATTAAGTGGGAAGATTTTGAGTTTCTTCCCGGGGTGCTAGAAGGATTTAAAAAATTTAAGGACAATGGGTTTAAGTGCGTTATTGTAACGAACCAGCAATGCGTAGGAAAAGAGCTTATCACCGAAGAAGGCCTAGAGGAATTTATGAATAAAATAGCCCTGGAAGTAAAAAAGTCTGGAGGAGAGATAGCTGGAATCTTTTACTGCCCGCATCTAGAGGAAGAACTTTGCGATTGCAGAAAACCGCAATCAGGACTTTTTCATAAGGCAAGAAAAGAGCTTAATATAGAAAGCTTTGAAGGACGATACTATATAGGAGACTCGGAGCGCGATGTTTTAGCGGGTAAAGGTGCAGGGCTAAAAACAATACTAGTTCTTACCGGGCACTCAAAGAGAGAAGACGTGGACAGCTGGGAGTTCAAGCCTGACCATATATGTGAAAATCTCCTTGAGGCTGCAGATTTAATAATAAAATGAAGAAAAAAATCATAGTACTATATTCTACCGGCGGTATGGGACACAAGAAGGCCGCGATGGCGCTTCTTGAAGCCTTTAAAGCAAAAACTGACGATATAGAGGTTAAGGCCATTGATAGCCTTGAATATGGGAATAAGTTCTATAATTTCCTCTATAAGGACATGTATGTCTATTTAATGAGCCGCGGAAAACTTTTATGGGGTCTCTTGTACAATTTCAGCAACCTGCCTTTGGTGGATAAAGTTACGCGCGGGTTCCGGGAAAAAACAGAACTCAGCAATCTCGGAAAGCTTGACGACGTGCTTTCTGAAGAAAATGCGGATGCTATTATCGCGACGCACTTTATATTGCCGAATATTGCTGGATTTTTAAAGAGAAAAAAAGAACTTAGGTCAAAACTTTATACGGTTATAACAGACAATGGTCCTCACAGCTTTTGGCTTTCAGATTATATGGACAAGTTTTTTGTCGGCTCAGAACTAGCTAAGAATGAAACCCTAAAAAGAGGAATACCCGAAACCAAAATAACAGTTACAGGTATTCCTGTAATGAAAGAGTTTAGTGGAAGTTTTAATAGGGTAGAGCTCGAAGAGAAGTACAAAATAGATAAGAACAAAAAGACAATATTTCTTCTAAGCGGCGGGTATGGAGTAGGGCCCTTAGAGAAAATGCTCAACGCTCTTAATAATTGCGGAACAGACATACAGGCGATCGTAGTTTGCGGGCATAACGAAAAGGTTTACAAGGAAATAGAATCTATGCGGAAAAAGCTAAAGTATCCGGTAATACTTTTTGGCTTTACTGATAAAGTTGCGGAGCTTATGGCGGTTTCAGATCTTATGATAACTAAGGCAGGGGGGATAAGCACTACCGAGGCCTTGAATGCGAGGCTTCCCATGATACTTTTTGCTTCCATACCAGGACAGGAAACCTGGAATGAAAAACTTCTAATTTCCGCGGGAGCAGCCATTAAAGCTGAGAGAGTGGAAGACTTATCCTCTATAAGCGATAGGATACTTTTGTCCGAAGACGTAAACCAATCGGTAAGAGAGGGTATTGATAAAATAAGAAAACCATATGCTGCCAGAGAAATAGTGGACATTGTTATTAAGGAAGTAGGTTAAGGCGAGATGAAAAAGAAGAAACATAGTTTACCGATCATTTTGTTTGGTAATTCTATAATTCCGGGATATGTGCCTTTTTATTACAGGATCTTTTTATTAGCATGTAAGTTTTACCGGTCCAGCAAGAGGAAGATACTTTCTTTTTTTGGTTCCCAGGCTCAGATCGTCGGTGATGGTATTAAAGAAACTTCAAGCATGATCGATCTCGGTCCGGAAAACGGACCGGTTATAAATAAAACAATTTCAGATCTGGATAATGATCTTAAAAAAGAAGAAATTGCCGAGGCGGTAAAGAAAATAAAAGACCTTGAAGCTCTGCTTGATGCGAAAAAGCTAAGGTTTACCACTCCTGCGGGGACTTTTAAGATAAAAGATATCACCCGGAATAATGAAAGAACCAAGTTATGGGAAAATGCCTGGGTTTTAGCTAACTCCGGAGTAAGGCCGGGAGATGTGGTGCTTGATATAGGCGGAGCTTCGACTATATTCTCTTTCCTCTTGGCGTCAATGGGCTGTGAAGTTCATGTTGTAGATAATGATTGGGGTAACCACGGCATCATCTATAACTCTAAGTATGTTTCGCGTAAAATGGGATGGAACATGACTTCCTATGGAAAGGATATTTCCAGACCTCTTCCATTCAAAGATAATTATTTCGATAAGGTTTTTTCAATTTGTGTGGTTGAGCATTTGCCTGTCGAGGTAAGAAAGTTTGTGATGAAAGAGATGAATAGAGTGCTTAAACCGGGAGGAATAGTTGCGCTTACTATGGATTACGATATTCATAGGAATACACCCGGCCTGGACAAGGGACTAAGGTATTCACTAAAGGATAAGATAAAAAAAGAAGTCATAGAACCTTCAGCTCTTACAATCTATGGAAACGGAAAGATGAAGGACGATCTGCCTCCTGAGTTTTTCTTGGGAAGTTTATTTTTAGTGAAAAAATAAAGGATAAATAAGTGAAAGATATAGTAAAGAGTTTAAAGAATATTATTGAAATTGAGAAGCTTTCCGGAATAGAGGGAGTTTATAGTGAGAAAAAGTTGAAGGCTTCTAATGAAACTCTTGAGGAGATTGCTTTAACAATAGAAAAGTGCCACAAGTGTCCGTTGGCACACACCAGGACTAATGTCGTCCCCGGGGAAGGGGATCCTAAGGCAAGACTGATGTTTATTGGCGAAGCTCCAGGCGCAGACGAAGATAGTCAGGGTCGGCCCTTTGTTGGGCGCGCAGGAAAACTCTTAACTAAGATAATCGAATCCATTGGACTTAAAAGAGAGGATGTCTATATAGCAAATATCCTAAAATGCCGTCCCCCTGGGAACAGAAATCCTCTTCCCGGTGAAATTAAAACGTGCAGTCCGTATCTGGAAAGACAGATCGAGAAAATAAAACCTAAAGTCATCTGCGCTCTCGGAAAGTTTTCGACACAGACGCTTCTTAATGATGAAACCCCCATAAGCAAACTGCGCGGACATTTCTATGAATACCGCGGGGTAAAGCTGATGCCCACATATCATCCCGCGTACTTACTGCGGAATGGAGCGGGCAAGAAGGATGTGTGGGACGATATGAAAAAAATAGCCAAAGAGCTTGGCATAAAAATACCCGCAAAGAAGGATTAACATACCGGCCGGGGCGGCTCCGCCCCGGCCGGGAAAACAAAACGAGAGAGATGCAAAACAAAAAATACGTAGAGGTTGTCACAAGCCTTCCAATAGACCGTACATTTCAGTATGAAGTTACCGGCAACGAAGCCTATCCTCCCGCGGTAGGTAAACGTGTGAAGATTCCATTTCATTACACTCAGAGAATAGGATACATAGTTAAGCTGGAAGATAAGCCCATGGTCGAAAATCCAAGGCCTCTCAATGATATAATAGATGAAGAGCCGATCTTTACAGAAGAGATGGTAGAGCTTGCCCGCTGGATCAAGGATCAGTATTTCTGTTCATGGGGAGAAGCCCTTGAAGCTATGATACCCAGTGCTTTAAAGAGTGGCAAGATCTCTATGACTCAGAGAATAAAAGATGAAGATAGAGACGTTACTCCCACCGAGCCCCATGTAGCGAATAAGGAACAGGCGATAGTCCTTAAAGATATAACCAAATGTCTGGACGAAAACCGGCATGAGGTTTTTCTCCTTCATGGTATCACCGGAAGCGGAAAGACCGAGATCTATCTTCAGGCAATGGAAAAGGTTCTGGCTAAGGGAAAGACGGGTGTTATGCTGGTTCCCGAAATATCGCTTACTCCCCAGACTGTAGAGCGTTTTGTTTCAAGGTTTGGTGACAAGGTAGCGGTTTTTCACTCCAAAATGCTTCAGAGTACCAAGTATAAGGAATGGAAAAGAATTAAAGACGGCGAAGCCAAGATGGTGGTGGGGCCGCGTTCAGCAATATTCAGTCCATTCAAGGACCCCGGGATATTTATTGTAGACGAAGAGCATGAGCCGAGCTATAAACAAGAAGATACTCCAAGATATCATGCCCGTGAAGTTGCTATCGAGAGAGCGCGTTTGGCGCACGCTCCTGTAATACTCGGAAGCGCAACACCGGCCCTTGAATCATATCACAAAGCCGTTAGCGGTGAATATAAGCTTGTTGAACTTACTCAGAGAGTAAAAGAAAATGAGCTTCCAAAAGTAAAGATAGTGGATATGAGGATGGAGTTTGAAACAAAGGTCGGACTTCAAATAATTTCAAAAGTTCTGCAGGAAGCCCTGCGCAAGGATCTAAAGAAAAATCAGCAGGCGCTTATATTCATTAATAGAAGAGGTTTTTCAACCTTTGTAATATGCCGCAAGTGCGGATATGTTCTAAAATGTTCAAAATGTGATACACCTCTTGTGTTTCATCAGAAGAAGAATGAATTAATATGCCACTACTGCAATAGGCGGATGAACCCCCTTGAGATCTGTCCTGAATGTAATAGCGATTACCTTATGTATAAAGGAACCGGCACGGAAAAAGTAGAGTCGGAACTAAAAAAGATATTCCCGGAAGCGCGCATTGCAAGGATGGATTCAGACACAATGACTAAGCGCGGATCCCACGAGAAACTTTTAAGAGAATTTTCGAAACACAATATAGATATAATTGTAGGTACCCAGATGATAGCCAAGGGGTTTGATTTTCCCAAGGTTACGCAAGTTGGAGTTATTTCTGCCGACGCCAATTTAAATCTTCCGGATTTCCGTTCAGGCGAACGTACGTTCAACCTTATAACACAGGTGGCCGGAAGGGCCGGAAGGGGCGACCTTGGCGGGGAAGTTATAGTGCAGACTTACACTCCAGAGCACTATTCTATAAGTTATGCCGCTAAACATGATTATAATGCTTTTTATACTAAAGAAATAGAAACGAGACGCCTATTGAAGTTTCCTCCGTTTGTAAATATTATAAAGATTACGGTTAGGGCAAGAAAAGAAGAAAGCGCTATAAAGTCTATAGACCGTTTAGCGAAAAGATTATGTGACAAAATTCCAGATATTGATATAATAGGCCCAGCACCTTCTCCTATGGCTATGCTTAGGGGATACTATAGATGGAACATTATTATAAAGACGAAAGATAGGGAAAAGACTGTTAAGGATCTTCGTAAGGCTCTTAGTGGATACCGCAAGGGCCCGGGCGTGCTAATGGCGGTCGATGTAGATCCGATGAGTATGTGATCTTTAAAACTTTTAAAACGACAGCTCATATGTTCGGCGCTCAAACAGTCCTCGCCCCGACGGGCACCCCGTGAAACGGGGTCGCGGGGCTGCGGAACTCGCGGCGAAC
>JAQBAV010000052.1:0-4155 GCA_032126595.1 Candidatus Omnitrophota bacterium
ATAAAAAAGGGCTGGGTTTAATTCGCGCTGATGATTTACTCACACTGTGTGCTCGTAAATCATGCGCTCATTAAAATAAAAAGAGAGTAAAATAAAGATGGATCTCGCAAGAAAATTAACCGCATCACTATTGATACTAACCGTAGCTTTTATACAAGGAGGCTGCAGCGAAAGTACTGTTAAAACGGACCAGATAGTAATGTGGCTTGTCGGCTCTGAAGCTCAGGCAAAAACCATTATGAATATAAGCCAGGAGTTTACAGATGCAACAGGCGTGAAAGTTTTATGTCAGGCAATTTCATGGGGAGATGCCCATAGTAAATATTTGACTTCAATTGCAGGCGATGTCAGTCCAGATATAGGCACCATGGGGCTTACCTGGGGTATGGAGTTTGGCGAGCTAGGCGCTATGGTAGACCTTGCCTCTCTATACCCGGAAGACGTTGCCGGCCTGGAAAAAAAGATATTTCCAGGAATTTTGGAATCTACACGCCTGGGAAAGAAAGTATATGGTGTGCCTTTCGACTTATCCGAGCATATTATGTACTATAGAACTGATATTATTCCAAATCCTCCCACAACATGGGACGAACTTCTGGGAACTCTGAAAGATTTAAAGACTAAAAATATGGGTATGGTGCTTGACTGGGGATCTTTAGACTGGATAGGTTTTTCACCATTCTTATGGCAGGCAGGAGGGGACTATTACAATGAGGCGCATACTAAAGTTATTCTTGATAGCCCGGAGGCTGCCGCAGCCCTGGAATTTTTGGCCGAACTTTACAAGAACGGCATGCCTAAGACGCAGGTGCCTCTCGAGCAAGGTATGAGAACAGGGGACTACCCGTTAGCTATTTCAGGGAACTGGAGGATAATCAGTCTTACAGTCGGAGCGCCTGAAATCAAGGGTAAATGGAGTATTGCGCAGCTTCCCAAAGGCCCTACAGGCAAAAGAACCGCTTTTATAGGAGGAAGGCTTCTTGGTGTATTTTCAAAATCTAAAATGAAAAATGAATCATGGGAGTTTATAAAGTTCCTCTTCGATCCTAAAAATCAGATTAAGATATATGAAGCGTCACTTGAGAATGAAGACGCATACCTTCCTCCTAATACGGATACCTGGAAGGACTTACCTATGGATCCAAAGTTCAAACAAGTTCTAGAGTCACAGGCAAGAGACGCTAAAGGGCCACCACCAGTATTAGGCTGGGACGCAAGTACTAGATTTATAAATAGAGCCATACAGATGGTAGTTTTAAAGGGGAGAGACCCAAAGACAGAACTTGCTGAAGCAGCCAAGAAGATGCAGGAAGAGCTAAATAACTTGAAATAAGAATTAGACTAAAGATTTAGAATATAAAAAAAGCGTCTCGATAAAATCGGGACGCTTTTTTTATATTGAATAATTAATCTTAGAATAAGAACGATACTTTAACGATGAATTCATGAAGCATGGCGATTCTATCATCAGAGTTCGGCCAGGTAAGAGGTTTATATATACCTGAGTCCCCACGTCCGGCAAATGTCTGACCATATAAAAGTTCCAGGTTCATGCCTTTGTCGGACCCCTTATCAACGCTCCCGAAACCTTTACCAAAAAGGTTAATAATAGGACCTACACGCCAGGTGTAGGTATCCTTTGTTCTGCCGGTACCGGGAACAGTAATAGAACAATCTATTTCACCCTTAAGCATGAGCCAATTAGTAGGAGAGAAGCCCGCTTCAGCAAATATAGGTATCGTTGTGCCGTAGCCGCTTTTAGCTCCAAACCCTTTAAAGGGCCACTTAACACCACTTTCAAACGCAACATACGAAGGCCTTTTTGCAAGTGTGAAAGACTTTCCTGCAAGACCGCGAAGCTCAATGTAGTTACCATATTGAGTTAGTTGAGGCTCTCTGGTTGTATCAGCGGGGGTATGGATAAAACCTTTAAGTTGTACAGAGCCTACAAAAGGTTTTTCGATAACTTTGTACTTTAAGCCGACTTCTATTTGTTTGAAGCCTTCATTCGTAAGCTCTTCCTTGCCGCCATGAATAACAGCATCCTCTCTCCATTTGCTCCAGGTATATGGAACACTTAAAAGAAGGTTAAGTTTATCTGTTACACCGTATTCTATTTTACCTTCAAGGTCGACAATTTCCTGATTACCGCCTTCTTGCCAGCGGCTTCTATTTCCATCCGAACCAAAGCACTCCCTGGAATAAGAATATCTGGTGAAAACTTCAGCGTATGTTCTGCCTGCAGCAAGTGTCCAAGGACCTGCGTGACTTACAGATGAAAACGTACAAATCGCCAGTAGGCCTACTAGAGCAATAAGTGTAAACTTTTTCATAAAACTCCCCCTGTAATTTTTATTTATCGGCTGGTGCCAGTGAATTCATCAAACTTTTTAGTCTTTTTTCTTCCGAATAGCCCCATCCCGCACAGGCCTTTCTTATTTTTTAATAGTATATCTGTTATAACGGCTTAAGTCAATATTTTTTAGTAGTTGACTATATAAAACAAAGTAATATATCATATACAAAGTTGTAAAGTCACAAAGCCGCCCCGAACCATAAACTTCGTTTAGTTACGGGGCACGCAAAGAGCCGGGGTGGGGGGTAGGAATTTTTAGTTTGAGAGGGGTGTTTTATGAATTATTTTAAGACCGGAATGTTAATGGTTTGTTTGGCAATTATCCTTATGTGGATAGGCGCCCTTATAGGCGGATCAAATGGAGCCCTAATTGCGTTCTTATTCGCTCTTATTATTAACGGGGTAAGTTACTGGTTTAGCGATAAAATAGTCCTTAAGATGTATAAAGCCCGGGAAGTATCACGTGAAGATAATCCGCGTCTTTACGGAATGGTGGAAGAATTAAGCAAGAATGCGGGAGTTCCGATGCCCAAGGTTTGTATCGCAGATATAAGCGCCCCCAACGCCTTTGCTACCGGAAGAAACCCGGAGCATGCCGCCTTGTGCGCAACCAAAGGATTATTGGACCTTTTAGACGAGGAAGAGCTTAAGGGCGTATTGTCTCACGAGCTTGGCCATGTGGCAAATAGAGACACCCTTATTATGACAGTCACAGCCGCTATGGCGAGCGCCATTATGATGCTTGCTTATATGGCTAGATGGGCAGCGATATTTGGGGGTTTTGAGAAGGGCGGTAGGAGAGACTCAGGAAACTTAATAGGGCTTATAGCTATTAGCATTGTAGGCCCTATTGCGGCCATGGTGGTCCAGCTTGCTGTCTCGCGTTCAAGAGAATACGCGGCTGACAAAGCCGGTGCTCAAATAGCAAAATCCCCCATGGGGCTAGCGCGCGCGCTTGAAGATATATCCAAGACAGCCGGCAAGTATAAATTTAATCCACAACCTCAAACGGCACATTTATTTATTTTTCCGGCTCTTAAAGGAAACTTTGTAGCGAATCTTTTTTCAACACATCCTCCCACAGAAGAACGTGTCAAAAGGTTAAGGAGCATGGTTTAATGCGGACATCCCGGTATATTTTAATTTTGCTCGCCTTCAGTATATTTATATTCGCTTTTGGATTAGGGAATATGGCGCTTACAGATCCGGATGAATCTTTTTATGCCGAGACCGCGAGAGAAATGCTTGAGGGAAATGAATGGGTCACTCCCATGATCTTCGGCAAGCCGCAGTTTGAAAAACCCATCCTCTATTATTGGCTCATAGGGATCAGTTATAAACTATTCGGAATTAATGAATTTGCAGCCAGGTTTCCGTCTGCTATTTTTGCTGTATTGGGAATAGTAGGGATTTTTTATTTGGGCCGGCTTCTTTTTTCTCCGTTATGCGGTTTCCTGTCGGGCCTGGTAACCGCAACAAATGTTCAGTACATTGTATTCGGTAGAGCGTGTGTTACCGATGTGGTTCTATCAGTGTTTCTTTTGTACGCCTTTTTATTCGCGCTTATGGGATGGGCGGACAAAACAAAAGGCTACTTTTTTCTTTCGGCAATAATGGTAGGTCTAGGCGTTCTCACTAAAGGCCCTATTGCGCTGTTTATATTCGCAGCTGTAATTTTCTTATATCTAATTTTTGGCAAGCAGCTTGGAAAACTAAAAAAAGTTCCCATTTTCTTAAGTATTTTAGCCATGTTGGCAGTAGTTTTGCCCTGGTACATAATGGTTTACAAGGCGAACGGC
>JAQBAV010000053.1:0-3460 GCA_032126595.1 Candidatus Omnitrophota bacterium
CATAGGACATCACACATATATGTAGAACTTGATAGAGTTCCCGAAAAGAAATCAAGGAAGAAAAAAACGGAGAAAAAATAATGGGTCAAAAAGTAAATCCTATAAGCATGAGGATAGGGGTTACTCGCGGTTGGAATAGCATATGGTATGCTACCAAGCAAGAGTTTCCGGTAAGACTAATACAGGATGCAAAAATACGGAAGATTATCGAAAAAGACATGAGCGCTGCATCGGTTTCTCGTGTAGAGATCGAAAGGGCTGCTAAAAGAGTGCGCGTCATCATACATTCCGGTAGGCCCGGAATGCTAATCGGGCGAAAAGGCGTTCAGATAGAAAAGCTTAAAGAAGATGTGCAAGACATTATCGGTCCTGAGAATAAGCTTTTTATTGACATCAAGGAAATTAAGAACCCGGCTTTGGATGCAAAGATAGTAGCTGACAATATAGCTTTTCAGCTACTAAAAAGAGCAGCTTTTCGAAGAGTTATGAAAAAAACTATACAGAACGTAAAAGATGCCGGCGGAGAAGGCGTAAGGGTAAGATGCTCAGGCAGACTCGGTGGGGCCGAAATAGCAAGATCAGAAAGCTACAAGTTCGGTAAGATCCCCCTACAGACAATAAGAGCAGATATTGATTACGGCTTTTCAGAGGCCATGACTACTTATGGTATAATCGGCATCAAGGTATGGATATATAAAGGTGATAAATTAGGCAAGCTAGCTAAGCCCAAAAAAGAGAAAAAAACCTCGGAGAACGAAGAAAGTAAGGAGTAACGGATTATGGCGTTAATGCCCAAAAGAGTAAAATTCAGAAAACACCATAGAGGTCGTAGAAAAGGAACTAGTACTTCATGCAACACGCTGAACTTCGGTGAATTTGGACTTAAAACCCTGGATAACGGGTGGATAACCGATAAACAGATCGAGGCAGCCAGAGTTGCTATGATGAGAAAGACTGGCAGGGCTGGAAAGGTCTGGATCCGAATATTTCCCGATAAGTCTTATACTAAAAAGCCTGCAGAAACCAGGATGGGTAAGGGTAAGGGATCTCCGGAAGGCTGGGTAGCAGTTGTAAAAAAAGGCAGAGTCCTCTTTGAAATGGAAGGCGTACCTCAAGATATGGCATGTGCAGCTATGCGCTTATCAGCTCACAAGCTGCCGGTAAAAACTAAGTTTGTAGTAAGAGGAGGTATAAGTTGAAGCCTACAGAGATTCGCAATATGACAGATGCGGAGCTAAAACATAAAGTTCAGGCTCTCCATGAAGAGCTTTTTAAATTGCGCGAAGAAAGCGGGGCAGGCCGCTCTGAAAGACCGCATAAATTCCGTATGGTAAGGCGTGACATCGCTAGATGCTTAACAATCCTAAAGGAGAAAAAAAGTGAGAAGTAACAAGCCTAAGAAGACTTTAACGGGAACAGTTTTAAGCGATAAGATGGATAAAGTTGTTACTGTACAATTGGAAACAAAAAAAAGACATCCGCTTTATGAAAAATTTGTTATCAGACATAAAAAACTTAAAGCACGTAATGCTGATAATGAGGCGGCAAAAGGCGATATAGTTAAGATCGCGGAGACCCGTCCATCAAGCAAGGACGTGTGTTGGAAGATCACTGAGATTATAGAAAAGGCACAGAAGGGGTAATTCATTATGCTTATAATGCAAAGTAAATTAGATGTTGCTGATAACACCGGAGCTAAAAAAGCGTCAATTATTGGCGTACTTGGTAAATCCGGAAGAAGAACGGCCGAGATAGGTGACATAGTAACTTGTAATATCAAGGAATCTACTCCTATGGCTGAAGTTAAAAAGGGAGAGGTAGTTCGCGCTGTCATAGTAAGGACCGCATATCCTATATTACGTGAAGATGGAACCGTACTTAGATTCGATCATAATGCATTAGTTATAATTGACAAGGATGGCAATCCTCGAGGGACACGTGTATTTGGACCTGTTGCAAGAGAATTGAGAAAAAAGAATTTTATGAAGATTGTATCACTAGCACCAGAGGTTATTTAAGGAGGATTTGGATGCTTCATATAAAGAAGAATGACACCGTTAAAGTTCTAGCAGGTAAAGACAAAGGTAAAACTGGTAAGGTTTTAAAGGTTTACCCTGCAAGAGATAGAGTTATAGTACAAGGCGTTAACTTTTTAAAAAAACATGCTAAACGTACTCGTCAGGATGAACAGGGCGGAATTATTGAAAGGGAGGCATCCATAGAAATTTCTAATCTGGCTGTTGTTTGTAAGGGGTGCAATCAGTCAACACGGGTAGGATTTGATATTCTAAAAGACAATAGCAAGGTTCGTTTTTGTAAAAATTGTAAAGAGGTTCTATAAAAAGTCGAAATGTCACAAGGTCACAAGGCCAAAGTGGTGTTTTGGTACAAGTTAAAAGCAGGAGTAAGATAGATGGCAAGGCTTAAAGAAGAATATGAAAAAAATATAGTTAAAGCGCTAACGGAACAATTTGGGTATAAAAACCGCATGCAGGTCCCGCGCATAACAAAAATAGTTGTAAATGTTGGACTTGGCGAGATGGCTCATGACAAAAATCTTATTGAACCGGTAAGAGATGAAATTGCTGCAATTACAGGCCAGAGGCCTGCCATTACAAAATCTAAAAAGGCTATATCCAATTTTAAGATACGTGAAGGAGTGCCGGTGGGTTATAAAGTAACTCTTCGCAACGAAAGAATGTATAATTTTCTTGATAGGTTGATCAACTTTGTTATGCCTCGAATCCGCGACTTTAGAGGAGTGTCAAGGAAAGCTTTTGACCAAAATGGAAACTACACTCTGGGAATTAAAGAGCAGACAATATTCCCTGAACTTGAACTCGACAAGATACCGATAGCTCATGGTATGGATGTTTGTATAGTTACGACTGCCAAAACAAAAGAAGAATCTATGGCTTTATTAGAGAATTTTGGCATGCCGTTCATAAAAAAATAGGATAGAAAAGGACTGTTATGGCAAAAAAAGGATTAATGATAAAAGCTGGACGGGAGCCGAAGTTTTCTACAAGAATTATAACTCGATGCCAGATATGCGGCAGAAAAAGGGGCTACATGAAAAGATTTAAGCTTTGCAGGCTTTGCTTCCGCGAAATGGCTTCACGTGGTGATATCCCGGGTATTAAGAAGGCTAGCTGGTAGGTAAGTCTTTAGTTCGTAGTTCAGAGTTCATGGATGAGCTGCGAAAAATGAACTGTGAAGAATGAAAGAAATTAAGGAGAATATATATGAGTGTTACAGATTTGATCGCTGATCAATTGACCGTTGTAAGAAATGGAATAATGGCGGGTAAAAAGACCGTTATCCTCAAAAGGTCAAATGTTATCGAAAACATAATGAAGATAATTAAAGACGAGGGTTTTATCGAAAACTATAAAGTTATCGAGGACAATAAGCAGGGGAAAATTAAGGTTTACTTGAAATATACTGAAGAAGGACTACC
>JAQBAV010000054.1:0-6229 GCA_032126595.1 Candidatus Omnitrophota bacterium
GCAAGGATTACTCTGAAGCAGGGGCATCCATTACATTTGATCCTGTTCAAAAATACGGGTCCGGAGAAGAAAACCTTAGCTTTATTAGGGGTGACTTTATTAAGGGCGACTTTGATCTGCCTCGTGATGCAGACGTCATAAGAGCCGCCAACGTTGTTTTATATTATTCAGCTGAAGAAGTAAGGATGGCTATCTCGAAAACCGGAGCAAAACTAAAAGAAGGAGGGATATTAATACTTGGAGACAATGACTCATTTGTGCTGTACGAAAAAAGGAAAATAGAGGGTACATTAGTTATGGTACCTGTTACGCTAGCGGGACACACAAATGTAGGCTTGTTAAGTGATGCCGTTGGAAAAACATATTTACACGCTTCGCGCTATCTAACTAAGATAGGCATATTCAGTAAGGGTAAACAGAAGGCATTTCCGCAATATAAGAGAGAGCTGGATGCGCTAGAAGAGGCTTTTACCACGGCTATTAGGGGGTATGAGGATTGGGCTCAGCTTAGAGATAGAGCGGATGAGCATTACGTTACAATAGATGCATTTATAATCCAGGAAATGCACAAGATATTGGTCAGACATGGAGTTGATTCTTACATCGATAGAGCCGGGTATTTAAACGTCGCTTTAAGCGATAAAGGGATGATACCTGTCGTTTCCAGGAAAGAATTGCCTCCGGTCGGCGGAGGTATGAATTGGGATGATGTAATTAAATTCACCCGGGAGCGAGGCGTAGATTGGGCTATAGGATATCTTAAGCTGACAGGACTATATAGTCAGGCAGATGCTGTAAGAGAAGCGCTTAAGGATGATCCTGAAAGACTGGCTGAGTTTGAGGTAGCCTATAGCGATCTTATTGGCGAGAAGAGAAAAACTCCAGCACCCACTATCAAAAAGATGAAGGTTCCCGTTGACGGCCTTAGCATATTAAAAACCAAAGGGGTAATGGAATACTTGTCGAGTGTAGTCGGCGAGGAAATTGAAGCAAAAGCCATGATCAATCTTATAGAGTCATGCATCAACAGAGACGGCTTTGGAGATATTCAGTCAGAAAAATTTACTGAGAACTTACTCGAATCAAGAAGAATTACCTTAGATTTAAGGAAAATGGTAGAGAAGGAGAGCCAAGGTAGATACGAAACGGTAGAGGATATTAATGACTTAATTGATGAAGTCTTCCCAGAGTTTAATAAGTTTAATGTCAGAGAGGAGATCCTTGTATTTTCTGAAAAAGAGAAACAAGTCTCGATGTATCCCTCTAAAATTTACGATAAATTAAGCTCTCTTATAGATCTATTGAGAGTACAGATGTTTCCGGATGATGTTACTGTTATATATTTGAGTGATGATGGCGTAACTCAAATAGAAACAACCCTAGGAGACTTAAGAAAAGAAGGCATTATATTACCGAGTTTCTCAGAAAAGAATACTTTAGTCTTACTTAGGCTAAGAGAAGATGCCGAACCCGAGATAGTTAAAGTTAAGGTCGGTTCAATTCCAGAGGAGCCGTTACCGCCTATCGGCGGAGGCATGAACTGGAATGACGTAGTAACATACACTCAAGAAAACGGTGTAGATTGGGCTATAGGATATCTTAAGCTAACTGGCCTATATGATCAGGCAGATGCTGTAAGAGAAGCGCTTAAGGATGATCCTGAAAGCTTAGCAAAGTTTGAAGTGGCTTTTGCTGAACTTTTTAGAGGAAGGAAAATAACCAGTGAAGAACAATTAAGGGGTCCAGTTTCCATAGGAGAAGATACCGTGCAGGTAGAGCGCCTGTTTCAGGTTATGAGAGCCCTGGATAGAGGGGCTGAGCCGGCAACAAGGATGGAAGACGGAATAGTTTTTTACGATGCTTATGATATCAAGAGAGCCTTGTCCGATGAGCCGATTAAAGTGCTTGCTCAGAGTCTCGCAGAACTTCACAGAGAAAATCTTCTGTCAGTGGTTGAGCGAGGCGACCCTGACATGAGAGAAATTCTTGTGAATAAGTATACGGGCGCTATTAAAGAGGGCAAAGCAGTTATTGCGGTTAAGGACGGTGAGATAATAGGCTTTATAGCCCATGCTATTGGTCTGGAAAACCTGGCTATTATTGACACGTTTGCCGTCAGAAGAGAATTTAGAGAGCGCGGTATTGGTACCAATCTCATGGATATTGCCGTTCAGAATATAATTGAAGAAGTCAGGCCCACGGAAATATTTATAGCTACCCCGGGAGAATTGGCAGAGTGGTATGAGGAATATCTAAAGAAAAGTAATCTAAGATATGATAGAGACGAAGAGGATAGTATAACTGTTTATTTGGGCGGGGAAGAAAAAATGAGAGCCTTCCAGAGGCTGGAAAATATTCCAGAACTTAAAGGTCTTATTAGCTATAAATTAGAGGATATTGACGAAAAATACCCTGAGGTTGAATCAGGCGCACAGGGGATAATTTACGTTGATCCAGATGATTCCAGAATTTCTTATAAATTGGCTAGAGACAGTTCTATAAATGAAGATGATATACAGGAGGCAAGAAATATTGTAGAGCTCAACAGCTTGGGGGTAACTAGCGGTATTCCAAAACTTTTAGCCATAGGGCTAGACCCTGATGGTTTTTTCTGGATGAAACTTGAAGGCATAGAAAACGCACAAGACCTATTTGAATATACAAGGCAGGGAAAGTGGGGAGTTCTTCCCTTTACCAAAAAGGTAGAGATCTTTATTAAGATAGCGAAAATCATTAACGAGCTTCATAAAGTGGGACGCATACATTTTGATATTAAGCCCGAAAACATTCTTATAAATGATAGGGGCAAAGTAATGGTCATTGATTTTCGCACCGTTGGAAAAGAAGGCGATAAAGCTGTCATGGGCACTCCGGAATATCAACCCCCGGAAAAAGTTATGCGCTTCAAGTCTGACATATTCAGCCTGGGGAGAGTTATGCATGACCAGCTGAACATTTTAAGAGATGAAGAGCTGGATATTTCTGCAGAAAATATACAAAGAAGCGGACTTATTGATCTAGTCGGGTGGATGACGCTCATGGACGCAAGCACACGCGCTCCGGAAGATATGGAGACTGTGGTCAAGTCTCTCGAGACCGCCCTCGTTTATTTAAAGGCTGTAGAAGGCAGAGAATTTGTCGCTGAAGCTGTTCCACTAAAAATAGAATCTATATATCCGGCTTCTCGGGAAGCCGAAGAAGTTATGAGAGCTCTCAGCGCCCCCTACAATATAAATTTTATTAGACATGAGGGAAGAATTCTTACTCCGGAAAACGAAGCCGCTTTATACCTGGCCGAAAAAAGAGTAAGAGATGGTTTTAGTGATAAAGTTCTCAGTATGGAGCTAAATATTGTTCCCGAGTATGCATTAGGAACCTCAACATATCATTTTAACGACGGCGAGAAAACTCCCATGGAGCGAGATACGGGACACATCCTATACTATACAAAGGACAAGGGCACTTATAAGAGGCCCTCAGCTCGCGAGGTCATCGCATATATTGCTTTAAGCCCTGAAGCGGGATATACGATCTATGAAACGTTTGTAAATCTTGTAGAAAGATTGAAAATTTCAGGAGCAGACTTTTCTGCAAAAGCGGCTTCCCCAAGGTCTACAGTACTAAACAAGGACAACATTGTTGTAACTATCCCCGAATATGATCTATCAAGAGCAATTCCGGTTCTAAGAGAGTTTGTTGCCGAGAACTCTTTAATGATTGATGAAAAAGCCGTCCCCGTAGGGGCCCGAGACCCAGACGCAAAAGGCCTTTCATGGCTAAGGGAAGACAAGGCATTAAGTCTTAAAGAAGCGTATCTACTTTTGGGACACTTTATACCGGCTGATAGCAACTCTATGGGTGACTTAAAATATTCATACGATCTTGCTGAAGAAGTTGGTAAGTACCCCATAGAAACTGTTCTTGTATCCGGCATGGGTCAAAGATATCTAGGTCTATTATTAGCTTTAATGGGAAAAAAAGTAATTTTTGTGGACATGGATCCCATGTCAATTAGCATATTCGAGGGAAACAGGGAAGTTCTTGCTGAGCAGCTAGAAAAAGAAGGATACGATATTGAGCTCGATATCCAGGCAATACAAAGCGAGATAGGGGCTCTGGACCTTGAGGCAAACGGCATAGAAGCCGGTAGTTTTGATCTTGTTACGTTTATTGATCTAGCGGGCGGGACTACAATCTTTGGAGATCCTGAAGTGTGGCTAGAGACGGCAAGCCTTTTATTAAAGGATGAAGGTTACGTTGTATGGCACGAAGGAATAATCGGTAAAGAGTATGAGTGGGTACAGAAAATTTTCCAGGAGACTTTCCCTGATAATGAAGTGGTGGCCGAAGGTAAGTATTTCCATGGTATTCATGATGCTGATAGAGGTGCAAACATATTCTATAAAGTTGTTAATACCCCGAGAATTGAAACAAGGGAAAGGGCTGAAAGAATTAAAAAGGCAGTTGAGTCTTCAAGAAAGATCCTGGCACTTTCAAGGTTAAATAATCCTTCAGCGATACTTATCGGGTTAACTGAAAATCAGATGCTAGGCGAGCTTACTCACGGACAACGCTTTGCTAATGAGTCAAGAAGAGTGATAGAGAAAAAATATAACGGTAACTTAAGAGCGCTTTATTATGAAAGAGGGGATGCCGAATCCTTAGAAGCGGCTAAAGACAAGGCTATCAGCTGGCGAGACAGCCTTTCGGAAGAAGCCCAAGCAAGATTCCAAATGCTTGCTTATGTTGACAATAATAACATGGACCGGGAAGTAGCAAATAATGCTGACTTTATAATAGCAGTTAATGAACTAAGCAAAATGAATCAAGTTGCCGGAGTAATTCGCGAAGAGATAGTAGAAGGTCAGAAGCTTGACGAAGTACTTCACATAATTTTAGCACTAGGCTTAATGGATTATGAAAGAACTCAGAGAATAGAGATGAAGAATAGAATACTAGATTTATTAAGCGTAATGGTTGATAATCCTGGAGAGCTGGAAAACGTAGATATAAATGAACTACTTAAAGGCATAACCTTTGTTAGAATAAAGAGCCTCTTTGCTGAAATGGCGGAAAGATTTGAAGCCCAGGAAGAGGTTCTACGCTCATTATAAAAAACCATAAATTCCAAGACGGGGTTGATCAAACCCCGGCTTGGAACTTGGGTTTTTAGGGAGAGGTTTATAGGTCCCGTCATCTTCCGACCTAAAGTTTCCCCAAAACTTCCTCTCCCTAAACCAAATTTCCCGGCCGGGGCGGAGCCGCCCCGGCCGGGTGAAACGCCACCTGGCAAAAGGGGACGTTTTACTTTGATGTAAGTATTTATAATTAAATATCTTACATCAAGTAGTGGTACATCTTTTGGGAGAGGATATTTCCCGTCATCTTCCTGACGAAAAGTATTCCCCAAGGAAATCCTCTCCCACACTCTTACACATATCCAACATCTTTGTACATATAATCGTCCCCTAAACAACATTAATCTTATAAACCATAAATTCCAAGCCGGGGTTGGACCAACCCCGGCTTGGTACTAAGTAACCGGAAAAATGGCAAAATGTTAGGGTTTAAAAAATCTAGCTTGACAGGTTTCTCCTTCCTATATGTAGAGGGTATACTTTAAGTAGGAGGAAAGGTGAGAGTGTGTATAGAATAAATATTATTAAATCCCAGGTGCAGGTTTAGGTGTATTTTTTTTTGGGTACTTATTAAAGCGGTTTACAAAGTAAGAGGATGTAAGTTATAAAAAAGGTAGGAGGAGAAAATGTTTGAACTGTGGTTGGAGAAGCACAGGAAATTTAAAAAGATAATCAGCATTGGAGTGCTTTTTGTCTTTTGCTTTTCCCTTGTAAGCCAGGGGTCTTATGCTGCTATAGGGGATGCCACCAGTCCGTTCAAAAGCATTGAAATCTCACCGAAAGAATTAAAGCCGCTTGCTTCAGATACATTCGAAATTCCTTCATACATGGCAACTGTAAAGGATTCCTACAAGGGAAAATCTGACAGGATAGTTATTCATATCCAAGATGCCCATTGCAATTATGACGCTCAGAAGAGAGTCTCAGGCATTGTTGATTATTTAAATCGAAACTACGGGATAAAAATTGCAAACCTTGAAGGCGGAAATGAGTATTACGACTTAGATGTTTTTACTGAAATCTACGATCGTGTTATACGCGAAAAAGTTTCTGACCATTTTGTTTCCGAAGGTCTCGTGAACGGGGCAGAA
>JAQBAV010000055.1:0-4851 GCA_032126595.1 Candidatus Omnitrophota bacterium
AGTCATAAGTCAAAGGTCACAGGCCATAAGCAGTCATATGGCCCAAGGGATAAGATATTGGATAATGAGATTGCTTCCCCCGACAAGTCGGGGTCGCAATGACCACAACTCTCGTCATTGCGAGGACCTCGAGCAAAGCGAGAAGGACGAAGCAATCTCTTACAGCTTACAACTGGTGACAACTTATGACATGTGACTTGTGATATGTGACAGTGAGGCATTGCGACATTTAAAAGGAAGGAGCAATAAGAAGTGAATATTGATTTTGCTGACAGGTTAAAACAATTGCCACCATATTTATTTGAAGAGATAGATAATGCAAAAAATAAGGCCATTGAAGAGGGTAGGCCTATAATCAACCTGGGTGTTGGAGACCCAGACCTTGCCACACCTGAATTTGTTGTCGAAAAACTTAATGAAGCCAGCCAGGAGATCGCTAATCAGAAGTATCCTTTTAATAAAGGCATTAAGCCGCTTCGAGACGAGATGGCAAGCTGGTATAAAAAGAGATTTGATGTTGACCTTGACCCTGATACTGAAATATTGCCGCTATTGGGATCTAAGGAAGGTATAGCTCATATACCGCTGGCCTTTGTAAATCCGGGCGAGGAAGTCCTTATCCCCAATCCGGGGTATCCGCCGTATAATTCTGGTTCAATATTTGCGAGCAGTAAAGTAAATTTTATGCCGCTTCTAAAAGAAAATAATTTTCTGCCGGATCTTAAAGCCATTAATAAGAATGCTGCTGAAAAATCAAAACTTATGCATATCAACTATCCGAATAACCCTACAGGGGCGATATGTGATATAGCTTTTTATAAAGAGGTAATAAAATTCGCTAACAAACACAATATCATTGTTTGTTCCGACGCCGCTTATACTGAAATGAGTTATGATGGCTATAATCCCCCCAGCTTTTTACAGGCTGAGGGATCAAGGGAAGTGGGGATAGAATTTCATTCTCTATCTAAAACTTTTAATATGACAGGGTGGAGAGTTGGTATGGCGGTTGGAAACGCTAAGGTTATTGCCGGACTTGCAAAAGTTAAATCTAACATAGATTCAGGAATATTTACAGCTGTTCAATATGCGGCAGTAGAAGCTCTTAAGAGAAGTGACGAAGTTAAGAGCAAGTTTAATGATATCTATAAAAAAAGACGCGATATCTTAGTAGAAGGCCTTACTAAAGCAGGGTGGGAGGGTGTACCTTCTCCCAAAGCTTCGTTCTATATTTGGGCACCGGTTTTTGGAGACTACGATTCAACATCGCTGGTTAAGGCTCTACTTGAAAAAGCTGATATTGTAGCAACTCCAGGCAATGGATTCGGTAAATACGGCGAAGGCTATGTGCGCATGACTCTTACTGTCGATGCCGATAAGTTAGAAGAGGCTGTGGGGCGTATAAAGAAGGAGTTTTTCAGTTAATGGCAACGGTTTTTCTGGCACTAGGATCTAATATTGGAAACAGGGATTTAAACTACACCGAAGCTGTGTCTATGCTAGGAAGACTCGAAAACGTTAAGGTTAAAAAAGAGTCTTCCCGATATTTAACTCCTCCGGCCGGCGGTCCCGAACAGGAAGACTATCTTAACGGTGTTGTAAAGATCGAGACAGTACTTTCCCCGCAAGAACTCTTAAAGAGTCTCAAGAAAATAGAAAGAGATATGGGACGTGAGGAGGCCGCTGAAAGAAACCTTCCGCGCCCTATAGATATAGACATAGCCCTTTACGGAGATCTCATAATTAATAGCGAAGACCTCGCTGTTCCGCATCCACGCATGCATAAGAGAGAATTTGTGTTAAAAGGGCTTGCAGAGATTTCCCCGGAATTAAAACACCCCATCCTAGGAAGAACGATCGAGGAATTATATAAAGAATGCAGATCATTAGAACAATAAAAGAAATGAAAGAGTTTTCACGTAAAGCGAAAACTGAAGGCAAAACTATCGGGTTTGTCCCGACCATGGGATGTCTCCATCAGGGACATTTAAGTTTATTGGATGCGGCCAAGAAAGAGAATGATATTGTAGTTATGAGCATCTTTGTGAATCCTGCACAGTTTACTCCCGGTGAAGATTTTGAAGATTACCCCAGAGATTTCAGTAAGGATAAATATCTTGCCTCCGAAAGCGGAGTGGATGCAATTTTTGCGCCTGGAGTCGAAGAAATGTATCCCAGTGATTTTTCAACTTTTGTTGAAGTTGATGGGACGCTTACGGATGCTCTCTGCGGGCCACGAAGAGAAGGGCACTTTAGGGGTGTTACCACTATTGTTTCCAAACTATTCAACATAGTTACTCCCGATAATAGTTATTTCGGTCAAAAAGATGCCCAGCAGGCCGTAATACTAAAAAGAATGGCCAGAGACCTTGATATGGATACTCTGGTTAAGGTTATGCCAATAGTTAGGGAAGAAGACGGGCTTGCTATGAGTTCACGAAATGTTTATCTCAAGGGAATCGAAAGAAAAGAAGCCCTGGGACTACATAGATCGCTCGTAAAAGCTGGAGAAATGATTTCTAGCGGTATTATTTCCAGCCCAGCTATAAAAGATGAAATAAAAAAAATACTTTCTGAAGGAAAGAGCGTAGTATTAGATTACATAGAGATCGTGGATGCTGATACTTTAGAGCCCCTGGAAGAAGTTAAAGACAACACCTTGATTGCAGTAGCGGCTATTGTGGGTAAGGCCAGGTTAATAGATAACGTGATAGTCACAAGTCAAAAGTCATAGGTCACAAGTAGTCATATGTATAGCTTTAAGCTATAAGCTGTAAATTAGCAGTCCCGGACTGGAGAGAAAGTCATGTGTGAACCATTCGCTTCGCGAAATTTAGCGGCACGCAAATCACAGGCATAACCAAAAAAAATGAGGACATGATGAACACCGGAGAAAAGTTTGATGCTAAATACAAGGAGCACCTGGTAAGAAAGATTCTTGAACTAAAAAAGAAAAAAGGAGCTTTGATAGTAGCGCATAATTATCAGCGTGATGAAATACAGGAGCTTGCCGATCTTACAGGAGACTCCTTTAAACTTGCAAGAGAGGTTAAAGCTGCGAAAGAAAAGGTAGTTGTCTTTTGCGGAGTTAAGTTTATGGCTGAAAGCGCCTCAATACTCAGCCCTGAGAAAACAATACTGCTTCCGGTTGAGGAAGCCGGATGTCCTTTGGCGGAAATGATAACAGTTGAAAAACTTAAAAAGAAAAAAGCTGAATACCCAGAAGCCGCCGTTGTTTCATATGTGAATTCAACTGCCGCTGTTAAGGCAGAGAGCGATATATGCTGCACGTCATCGAACGCCATACAGGTCGTAAAATCCCTTAAAGAGGAAAAAGTAATATTCGTTCCTGACAAGAATTTAGGCAGGTATGTGAGGGAGCATGTTCCCGAGAAAGAGCTCATCCTTTGGGATGGTTACTGTGTTGTTCATATGAGGCTTACTAGAGATGAAGTTAGTAAAACCAAAGAGCTTTATCCAAAGGCTGAATTTATAGCTCATCCTGAATGCCGTAAGGAAGTTTTAGAACTTGCAGATTATATCGGCAGTACTGCCGGAATGGTAAAATATGTAAAGGGGTCTTCCTGTAAAGAGTTTATTGTGGGCACGGAAATAGGAATTATTTATAAGATGAAGCGGGATAATCCGGAAAAAATGTTCTATGTGCCGACTGATCAGTTTGTTTGTGCTAATATGAAGCTTACGACGCTCGGATGGATTGCTAGAAGCCTTGAACAGATGATCTATGAGGTCAAGGTCCCGGATAATGTGGCCGGACCCGCGCGAAAGGCACTTGAGCGGATGCTCGAGGTAACAAAATGAAAAAGACTATCGCAATTATAGGATGTGGTTTTATTGGGGCCACTCTTGCGGCCGAAGCAGATAAGTCGCTTTCCGGAGAAATAGAAAAAATAGTGCTATATGACACTGATCCAGAAAAATTATCATCACTCGAGAAAAGTCTTACTAATGCACAAGTTGCCGGAAGCATAGAAGAAGCAGTTAACCTTTCAGATCTTGTTATCGAAGCCGCTACCGGCCGGACTGCAAAGACACTTCTTGGTCTTGCGATAAAGGAAGGCAAGGACATATTATTAATGAGTATTGGCGGGATTCTTGGCTCAGAGAACCTCTTGGAAGAGGCAAGGGAAAAGGGTATAAAAGTGCTCCTATCCTCAGGGGCGATAGCAGGAATAGATGCTCTAAAAGCCGCAAAGCAAGCCGGGGTAGACTCTGTTACAATAACTACGCGTAAACCTCCTAAGTCGCTAAAAGGCGCTCCATACTTAAAAGAGAAGGGCATAGATGTAGACTCTATAAAAGGTGAGACCACTATTTTTGAAGGGAACGCCCTGGAAGCCGTTAAAGCCTTTCCTAAAAATATAAATGTTTCAGCGCTTTTGTCTCTAGCCGGTATAGGATCCGAAAAAACAAAGGTCAGGATCGTTGTTTCACCGGAATATACCAAAAATACACATGAAATCGAGATAATAGGCGTCTCCGGAAGAATTTTTACCCGTACAGAAAACGTTCCATCCCCAGAAAATCCAAAAACAAGCTATCTTGCCGCGCTGGCAGCTATGGCTTCACTAAAAGAGTACTTTGATACGGTTCGAATCGGCACATAGTAAGTTCTAGAATGCTTGACATGTATATAAATTTCATGATAAGGTATGCCTGAATTTATTACAAATTTAATCAATTGAAAGCGAGTTAGTTAGTGGAATTATACTTTATGGTCATAGGCGGGTTAGGCCTCTTCTTTTTTGGCATGCAATTTATGTCGGAAGGCCTAAAAAAGATAGCCGGAGAGCGCCTTAAATCCATTCTTCACATGTTCACCAAAGTGCC
>JAQBAV010000056.1:0-4753 GCA_032126595.1 Candidatus Omnitrophota bacterium
ACAAAAAAGATCTAATGCCTAAAGAGGAATTCATGCCGCTGATGGCGGATGAGGCGGAAGAAAACCAGATATTCTTACGCGCAGGAAACGAAGTATTACGCATTTTTGTTATGGGACTAGGGAAAAATATTCCTTCTCCGCAGGAAGTTTTGAAGAGCAATGTTGTAGAAGAAGGTGCTATTGTTCCCGTTGCGGGTATTTATGGTTATCAGATTTTAAAAGTTGTTGAAGCGAGAGATACGGTAGAGCTTTCAGTTAGCGAAGCCGATGCAAAACAGCCGAAAGTATATTTCAATACGATATGGGATGAGTACCTTGCAAATACTCCGGACGATGATGCCGCTATTGTCACTACGAGAATAGGCGCTGAACATGTAAGGTATTTTAAGCCATTATTCGAGCTGGCGCCTCATCCGGAAAACTGGCTTGGTGAATTTAAAGGGGATTGGGAAAAAGACTTCATCAAAGAAATCTCTAATTTATCAGATGACGAGCTTGCTGAAAAGTTTTTAACGTACTTTTCAGAAGCGAACCACGCAGATAAAGATATCCGCAGGATAACGTCTATTGCTTTTGAAAAGCCCAACTTAAACGACATCTATATAAATCTCTTAAGCACTCTCAACCCCGTACTGAAGGAAGAAACCCGTCGCGAGGGACAAGAAGCGATATGGATAGTCCGTGAATGGATATACAGGCATTGGGACGGCACTCCGAAAGAAAGGTCTTATGATGTTATGGTGCGAGGAGCTCTTTCCGAAGGAGACGCATACATACTCAATCTTGATGTTTACATGAGCGAAATCCTTTTGCAGTATTTCGATGGTCTTATCGAGGGGAAAATAAGTAAGCCAACTTTCGATGACTTCTCCGACCTTATGAATATATCCAGAGACCCGGGAAAGTGGATCAATGAATTCGAGGAGGACTGGGAAGAACCCTTTGTAAAAGAAATATCCAGTCTTTCGGCAAATGAGCTTGCCGAAAAATTCTTGAGCTATTATCCCGAAAATGTGCATATCCGTAAGGACTTAAGAAGACTCAGAAGCTTCACCATGCCCACTTCCTCTAGCGAACCTTCTCTTGATGACATAGTTCCGAATATTACCGTTGTAATACACGCATCTGATTATGTTGCGGATGATGCTCTTATAAAAGCAAAAGAGATGCTATGGATACTGCGCGAGTGGACGTATAGACATTGGGATGCTGCTCCTCGAGAAAGATCGTATGAAATAATAATGCGTTCTAGAGGCAAAGAGGAAGATGCTGTTGATGAAGAAAGGGTTGTTACAGCCATAATGAGTATGATCTATAGCCCTGCGATAGACCCAATAAACATTCTAAATATTGCCCTTGCTGACCTGATTGGAAGATTTTCAAAGACTCATACTTTAGCAGATAGTGAGCTTCCTGGAATGGTAGTAATATTTGAAGAAACTTCTCAATGTGCCGAAGACATTAGAAGTCTCTGCGGAGACGTATTAAGCTCTCTCGATAAAGGAATTGTTACCAAAAGAGACGTAAATTTATGGTACGTTGGCCTTGTAGATATCAGAAATGAAACACGTGCCCTAAGAAACGATTTTGAAGATGTGCATAAAAGATACAAAATGTATTTTTCCGAACTTGAGAATGCCGACGATGAAGAGATGGGAATAAGTAAGGGTTTTGAAAAAGCCCTAAGAGATCTAGACACCGCAATAGATGTTCTTGATAACAGGATAAGGTATGCCCGGGGAAGCGTACAGCTCGAGAACATAGATTTATTCAATTTGGTGGTAGATGCCGCTGAATACCATGCCGGCCGCGCAATAGAAGATCTTCAGGAAGGGGTAGAGATAAGCGGTATCTCTAGAGGAACTGTTCATGTGGATGCCGACAAAATATCGCTTTTGGGGGCGATCTCGAATACAGTTAACAACGCTCTTGTTTCGGCCCGCGAAAATACAAAGGGAGAAAATCCAAGAGTTAATATTTCAGTGAGAAGAGATGGGAACTGGGCGGTTGTTACTATTCAAAATAACGGCGACAGGATAGACCCCAAACTTCTTCGAGAGGAAGGGAGCAGAGCCAAGATATTTGATTTGGATATTAAAGCCGAGGGGCATAAGGTCGAGAAAAACGCGCAAAGAAATGCAGAGACCTGGAACGTTATCCAAGACCATAAGGGTGAGATAAGAGTTTCGACTTCAGAGGAAGGCAATACATTTGAAATACTTCTTCCAATTAGCAAGGAAGGCGAGGAAGATCTTCCGCCGACCGCTGAAGGCGGACTGGTTCCTCCGGATATGGTGGGCATCTGGATTGAAAATGGTGAGATAGACAAGGTAGTTGCGCATATCACAAGGGGTTTGCAGGGCTCACAAGATGAGATGTTGGATGAGCACGTTAGGTATATCCTGGAGAAAATTGGAAAAGGGGAAGAGCTTAGAACGCTTATAAGGGGCCTCAAGAAAGAAGAAGCAAGCGATGACAAATGGAAAAGCAGGACCGCAAAAAGCGCCACCACGCTTATCTATGACGTATTATTGGAAGACTTTGCCAAAGATGTCTTGTATGACCTTATGGCTCGGGAGTGGGGCTTGGAGGGTAAGGAAGGTACATTGGGACTGGCCAGGCCGCTAAAGGCCAATAATCTTAACCTTGCCAGGATAGTTAAGGAATCGGGTGAACTGGAGGCAAATGACTTCAGATATATCGTCACAGCAAAGGACGTAAGAAATAGAACCCGTACTATCGCAAAAGAACTTCTTGAGGGTGAAAATATTTTCAGTGAATTTGACGGTATAGACCCTCTGTCAGAAAGTTCATACAATTTTATGCTGGATGTTATGCACAGCATTTTGGTCGAAAATGAGATAATGGAGATATATAAAGACGACCAGTTCGCTCTTGAAACAGCAAAATTTGCAAACAATATTGCGCTCGACAAGACTACTACAGATGAAGAAAAGGTGGCCGAGCTCGCGCTTTTGGGAAGCAAAATAATCGAACCCCTACTTCTAGGTCTTATCAAAATAAATAGCAACCTTACCGCAAGAGTATTGGAAGAGATAGTAAAAAGTGGAGACTATAAATGGGATGACATTGAAAAACATTTTACAGAGTCCCTAAAAGTGTTGATATCCTACCCAGGCTATAAAAATGACACGTTATTTGATATAGCGCTGGATTTTGTCGGCAAAAATAGCAGCAATATTGATGTCTTTTTAGGGATAATAAACAAAATACCGTTTAGCGAGCCTAATAGCCGGCAGATAGGAAGGGTCTTATTCGGAAATGCTGAGGAGGCGGCCAGAGAGATAAGAAGCGCCTGGAACCTGTTCCTCCTAAGGCACAAGTACGTTCCCTTAATTACAATGACAGTGCTGTCAATGATAAGCAGAATGAAGACATCTCCCAAAGAAATGAAAAGAGAAGTCGGGAAGATCATTGCAAGATATGTGACTTCTGACGAACTTAAGAAAGAGGTGTTCTACGGAAATATTCTTAACGATATTTTTAAATCAGTCCTTAACGATGAATCTCTAGATGTCAAAGGCAAGGCCGACGCCCTTATTGAGTTGGCAGGGCCCGTTGCTATAACTATTCTGTCTTCGGTTGATTATGATATCGATGTCAAAAAGAAAATTTTCGCAGTATTCTTAGAAGACCCATCTCTTAAAAAATCTGACATTCGTTTAAGTTTGATAAGATCAGTAAGCATGGTTCTTAGGTCGGGGGAGGGAGAAGCGAACGCCAGAGCCTTTTCCTTTGTTATGGATGTAATTGGCGAACACGGTGATATGGAGGACATTCTACTGCTTTTAGGCACGATCAAAAATACGGGATATTTTTATGAGTTTAGTGAGCAGCCAAGTGATGAATATTTTATTCAGGTTAGTGGGGCTATCCACAAAGTTATAAGAAATCACAGTGACCAGGCCAAAGATATGGCAGGGTACATCGACAAGATCCTAAAGGCCTTTGACGATCCTAAGTTTGGTGAAATAAGGGTATGGATCGGGGACTTGATCGAAAAAGCCCTTAATAGGATTGGGTATACCTGGAGAGTTTCGGAGAAAAGAAAGAGCTTCTTCTCCTTTCAAAAAAGATCTTATGCTGAAGTTATTCCCCTTGGAAGGAATATGCTTGGCGACGTGCTTTTTGCCGGCAAGCATATGGATGAGCAGAGGGCAAAAGCAATTTACGATAAAGCTACCCAAGAAGGAGGCAGCGTTCCGGCCGCATTTCTGCATTTATACGGTGTTGCCCAGCCATTCTATGACTTTTTCGCAAAGAAAAATGAAGTTATCAACGAAACACTATTAAGAAATCTATTTCAAGGACCGCACTATCTACCAAGAATATTCACACTTTCCCAGGATGAGATGGATAGGCTCGGAGCCGGCGGAAATCCGGTTGTAAGATATGAGGATGCAATAATCATTTCCGAAAAGAAGTGGCATGAAATGATCTCAAAGACATATTTCAGCGGGGAAGCGTTAATGAACCCTCTTCTAAATGTTATGCTTCACGAGGCTATGGCATGGTATGCAGCTAAGATGGGGATAGATGCCGGAGAGCTTGGCATGCTTGCCGAGGGTAAGATGGATATCGAGGATTGGGAGAAGAGATATAAATTACATAAAGGTTTAGGGGTAGATAGATTGTTTGCCGGAGCAAACCTTTCAGATAGCGCGCTGGAAGCCCTGGGCATAATAGGCCCGGAAGAAGCATCTGGCATTCACAAAAATGCCGAGCCCCTGGA
>JAQBAV010000057.1:0-9105 GCA_032126595.1 Candidatus Omnitrophota bacterium
TTTTTCTTGCCTGCGGCCGGGGCTTTAGCTGCGCCTGCGGCCGGGGCTTTAGCTGCGCCTGCTGCCGGGGCTTTAGCTGCGCCTGCTGCCGGGGCTGCGCCTGCTACTACGCCTTCCTCGCCTTCTTCTTCAGCGGGGCCTTTTTGTTTCTTGACCTTAAACATGATGCGTTTTACTTTAGGCAGTTTGTATACAGAATCTTTCTCTTCGCTCCACTTTTCGCCCTCAGAAAGTTCTTTTATTTTCTCAAACCGCTTAAGTACGGAACGAAATTTAGTTTCCTTGATTCCGGCTTTTAAACTTGGGTGTTGACTCATCTTCTATCCTCCATTAATTTGCTTAGTATTAATTGTTGTCAATTCTTAGAAGCCTATATCCATAAACTATGAACGGCAGAACTTCTCAATCAACCTTTCTTATATAACAGTCCGTGTAATATTCTTCTAAAAATTTTCGAACTTCTCTAGCCTTTTCAATGGTTGGGTAGCTGCCTGCCCTAACCATATACCAGTCGCCGCTTTCGTAGATAAAGGCAGATACGCCTTTATCTCTGAGCTTATTAAGTTCTTCTCTGGCGGAAAGCTCTTTTTTAAAAGAAGCTAATTGTATAACATATCCGCCATCTTGTGAAGTATTAATTTCCTTCTCTTTTATTTCAAGTGGAATTTCTATAGCTAAGGGCGCCTGCTCCTCTATAATCGGCTCCTCTGCCTCGCGCTGGACCTCTCTGGCATCCATATCCTTCTTTAGTTGTTCGAGCTTAACCTCATATAGAACCTTTTCCTCCACAAGACTTGGATCAAGGGACCTTTTTCCTGCCTCAACACCCACAGCATATGCAACGATAATAAGTATTAACACCAGGATCAGTACTATAATCGTGTATTCTATGGGAATCTTTATATGCGGAAGAAACCTTTGTGGAGCATATTTATTAAAAAAGCTCGTTTTTCTGGCCTTTTTTTCGTAAGAATCTCCTCCAAATAAATCGTTTTGGTAGCTGTTGTCTTCCATGGAGCCCTAGTTTAGCACAAAAATCGAAATTATCAAGGGTGAAAAGCGCTTTATTCAGAGTGGATATTCATTTGGAACATAGCAGATTGGATGGAGATCTGAGGACTATCTGGATTTCCCTTAACATTAATCCTGGCTGTGTACCACCCATCCTCATTCGGAGCGAAAATAAAGTCCTTATATTCGCCGAGATATTCTTCTGTGGTTTCTGGTGAGAACGCTAGCTCAAGGTCAAGAGTCATCTTTCCCGGGCCGGAAGCGTAAAGCCCTTTCATTCGCACCTGTTCCGCTATGGCTTCGAAATCGCTGATCTTTAAGCTGTTTATACCAACATTCAATAGGAATGCTATTTTTGAATATTCCCATCCGGAATTAAATGGCATCGATAGGACTACACCGGCGCTTTCAGCTGCCTGACTTTTAACAGTTTTATCTGATAAAAAAGTAACATCAGTAAAATTTGTTTTAAATATTAACTCTCTTTTCTTTAGCGATTCTGTCGGAAGAAAATTTATCCTTGCCACTTTAGCATTAGCAGTAAAACCTTCTTTGTTCGCTGAAAGTTTTAAGTCTTCAATCCTGCTTTCTAAAAGAAGGCTTCCCTGTAATTTTTTATATTGGATGGTGTACCCGGAAAAAGTGTTTACGTAGAATACGGCTAGATAATTAAAAAAGATGCCCAACAAAATGATTACAGCTAGAAGTAAGGCGACGTATAAAAGAACCGGCCTTTTGCCTCGAGAGATCATTTATTTAGTTCCTTTACGAGGAGCCTTTTTACATCCTTGCGCGCGACAGCTTCACAGAAAATTTTGACAACTTTAGGGTCAAACTGTATGCCTGAAGCCTTTTGCACTTCCTTTATCGCCGCCGAGATTGAAAGCGCTTTACGATATGGCCTTTTTGTTATCATGGCTTCAAACGAAGCGACAACAGCCAGGATTCTTGCAGCAAGAGGTATGCCCTCTCCCCTTAAACCCTTAGGATACCCCGAGCCGTTATAGTTTTCATGATGGTATAGGATTATAGGTCTGATTGCCTGCAAAGTTTTGACCTTTGAAAGAATTGAAGCGCCTTTCATTGGGTGCATTTTAATGATGTCGTACTCTTCCTTAGTCAATTCCTTTCTTTTCATAAGAACTTTTTCAGGGATACCTATTTGTCCCGCATCATGAAGCATTGCTGCGTACTGCAGCTTTTTGATCTCCGCCTCATTCATATCAAAGTATCTTCCAATAAGACTAATTAGTTTAAAGAATGAAGCTTCGGGACGGTGTGATGAATGAGCTCTGGTTTCCAGTAGCTGCGATATGCATCTTATACTTCCGGTAGTAAGCTCTTCCTGGTCCTGGAATAACTGCGCGTTCTTTATTGCTATCGCGCCCTGCTCCGCCATAGTTTTCATTATTTCCTCATCAAAAACCGTAAAAGGTTTACCATCAAGCTTGTCATATAAGGTTATAACACCTATCGTGTCTTCGTCTATTAGAGGTGTAGCAAGATATCTCTCGCCCCGCACTGAAGCCTCTCTTTTTACGGCTTTACCTGGAGCATATTTACCTATTTCAACTTTTTTTAGTTTTGTTGTTTTTTTTCTGAGATCTATAGTGCACATCGGAAGAAGTGTTCTTTTGCTTTTATTAAGAAGCTTTATGGAACACCTGTTACAGCTTAATACCTGCAGGGCTAATCTGGCAATTCTTGGAAGGAGTTCATTTATTTCAAGAGTTGCCCCCATGAGGCGGTGAACCGTATGAACGGTTGATAAGGCTATGGCTCTTGGACGTATGGTTTCATTTAGTTCTTCTAGCTCAACCTCCTTTTCAACCTCGCGTGCAATTGTGTCGAAAATCGAAATAGTAATGCCTTCTAATTTTGTTTTTATGGATTTTTTCATTCCACACATAATTATAACCCCGTAATCATCATTCTCGAACATCAGGGGATAGCATAGTGCGTGAAAATCGCCCCAGTAAGCGAACTGTTCAACGCCTCTATTTCGTAAAGATCTTTGAGTGTGCTCCAGGAATGCTCGTAGCACTTTAATTCTTTTCGGTGATGGTATGGAGATTTTCTTGAGATGCTCTCCGAGGGCGGATTGTTTCAGGTCTTGTGTGTCTATAGTAGTGCCCGGAAGCAATACCCAAATTGGAGACTTAAGATATCTCCCCAGAGCTATTATTTCTCGCCTTTTATTCCACCCTTCATCTATCTTTTTAAATATCAGTCTGGCAGTTTCATTATTCGGCATTTTTAGACTCTTTCGTAGGGTTCGAAAAGTTTTTTATATTCATCCATTGCATAGCGATCTGTCATGCCTGCAATATAATCACATATGACTTGTTCCTTGCCCCTTGTCGCAATCTTGGCATATTCCGCTTCGGGAAGCTGCCGGGGGCTGTCGCAATAAACCTTAAAAAGCATCTCAAGGAACCTTGCGGCCTTATTAGACATTCTTATAACCCGGTAATGATTGTACAGCCTGTCCATAAGAACCTTCCTGAAGGGGGTTCTTATGGCGCTCATTCTTTCGCTGAAATCTACGATCTTTATATTCGTATTATCTAAATCTGACACACTTTTAATGTTTAGGTCTTCAATGCGGCTTAAGGTAGTCTCAATAAGGTCGGATACATTGACATTTATAAGGTATCTTACTATTCCCGACCTTATGGTATCGATATCTGCTCCTTCATAATGCTTTTTTACATAACGAGAGGCTTCGTTCCACAAATCCATATGTAGAAGATCTTTTTCGCCTAGAAGTCCGCTTTTTAACCCATCGTCAAGATCGTGGTTGTCATAAGCTATTTCATCAGCAATATCAACTACCTGTATCTCCAATAAAAGAGGCCCTGCAACATCGAAATCACTCATCCTTTTTGCGTCAAAAGGTGTAGAATGGCGTATTATCCCCCTGCGGACTTCATTGCTTAAATTTAGCCCCGGAAAGGAAGGATATTTTTTTTCTAATAGGTCGACAACTCTTAACCCGTGAGAGTTATGGTCAAAGCCTCCATGGTCTTTCATTAGAGACGCCAGAGTATCTTCTCCGGAGTGTCCAAAAGGCGTATGCCCAAGGTCGTGAGCAAGTGCAATGGCCTCAACAAGGTCTTCATTAAGTTTTAGGGTTCTGGCAATGGTTCTTGCTATCTGAGCTACTTCAAGCGTATGAGTAAGTCTTGTGCGGTAATAGTCGCCTTCGTGGTTAACAAATACTTGAGTCTTGTATTCAAGACGTCTGAAGGCTGTAGAGTAAATAATTCTATCCTTATCCCGCTGATATACTGAACGATATTCGTGTTCATCCTCAGCGTGGATACGCCCCAAAGTGTCGGCACTTTTCATAGCGTAAGGTGCAAGCCACTGTGTCTCTCTCTGTTCAAATTCTTTTCTATTTAATCGCGTCTGACTCATAGTTTACTTTCTATTATTTTACATAATATAATAGCACAAACCCGGCTAAACCGATAGCGAAAATTAGGCCCGTGTCCCAATTAAGTCGTCTTAAGGACTCCCTCTTTACACGAAAGCCCAATATAACTACCAGGGCCATAATAGTAACAATTCCTGTCGCTAGAACCTGCCCGCGCGAAAGCATCTTTAAAATGGGACTTCTATATAATACGTCTAAAAGTGGAAGGATGCATAAATCAAAGAGACAGCTTCCGAGGATGTTACCTACGGCCATATTCAGACTTCCCGCCCTTAGGGCCGCGAATGATACAATTATTTCAGGTAAAGATGTGGTAAAGCCCAATAAAAGCGTTCCGGTAAAGGTCTCTGAGAGAGCCGTAGTTAAGGTTATCTTTTCACCTATTTTCGCCAGCCATAGACTTGTAGCTAAAACTATGGCTAAAAGAACGATAAATTTAGTCCAGACCTGTAAAAAGCTCTCGCTATTTGGGTTATAAAGCTCTATCTTACCCTTTTCCCCTCGGCGTTTTATGGTTATAAGGCAAGCGAGATACAGACCCAAAATTAAAATGTTTTCTGCGCCGACACCCCTAAAGGAAGGTACGCTAAATGCGGTTTTATTAAGAAGGATCGCACTCATAACAACGGCTAAAACTATTAGAACAAAAATTCCGGTTAATCTGTTTGATCCGGAGACCTTATTCAGTATGCGCCCTTTTCCGTAAGAATAATCTATAAAAAAGAGGATCATGAGGTTTACCATGATAGAGCCGATAATGTCCCCATAACCAAGGCCAACCTTCCCAAGATGGAATACCGACGTGGCTGCAGTTATTATCTCAGGAAAAGATGTGGCGATAGCAAGAAAGAACATGCCGATTATGCCTTCTTCAAGGTGGGTTTTTTCGGAAATAATAATGCCTTCCTTGCTCAGGTGGTACGCAAAAAAGGTCATAAGACTAGCGCAGATAAGAAATTCGATCCAAACCATAATAAGGCAAAAAGGTGAAAATTTTATTATTCGTCGATATTGATAATGTACGAGTTTAATTCGCCATTATTTATCTCTATAACCCCAATGGATCTATACGGCGCAAACACTCGGTCGGTCGGGCTGCCCGGGTTAAAAAAAAGAGTTCCATCAATAACTTCATTAAACGGCATATGAGAGTGGCCGAATATAATTGCATCGATTTTTTTAGGAAAAACACTTTTAACTGTCTCAACTATCTTTCCCGGCGAACCTTTCCCGTGGAAAACGCCGATTTTTTTGCCCTCTATCTCAAGTATTAGAGTTTCCGGGAGTTTTTCCCTGATATCAGGACCGTCCATATTTCCCCATACGGCTTTTGTCTCGGTGATTTTTTCAAGTTTATGAATGGTTTCTATGTCGCCGGAGTCACCCGCGTGCACAATAAGGTCACAATCTTTAAAAGTGTCAAAAACTTTTTTGGGAAGCTTTAGAGCTGAGGTTGGAATGTGTGTATCTGAAATAACACCTATTTTCATAACACCACTTCAAATTTACCGTATAGCCTCAAGATATTGTTAAGTTGATTAATGTCCCAGATCCAAATATTCTTTTCTTTGGCCAACAAAAAGGCGTTGTGTTCTATTCTTTTAAGAGGGATAAAAATTTTTCTAACTATTTTACCTTTTTTATCTCTTGGCTTTAGATCAATAAGTGATGTGATATCTTGTTCGTCGGCAATATCATTTTCCTTAATTCTGCATACCCACGCGTTTGCGCCTGAGCGTCCGGAGACTTCTGATATGTTCGGACCAAGATCTATGGTTTCAACGGAGCTAAACTTGGGCATTTTCCTGTCATACATATTTACTCTAATCTTCTCTTTATCAAAACTCTGGAAAAGCTCGCTTACTATTTCTGTTGTACTTTTTTTGCTAAACTTAGAGTACGCTTCATAATCCCTGCCAACGAGATTCTTAAACTCAAGATACTTAATATCCATGTCATCGATCATCGACTTAGTCTTGAGTGAATAGACGAATTTAAGCCAATATTCAAAGAGATTGTCTGAAATGTCGTAAAATATACCACTATTATAAATAAGGTCCATGCTCTGAATCTTTTCTAACTTACTTACCAACTCGACATCTCTCCTGCCCATATCTTTTTGTATGGTTTTAAGAGTTCTGTTGCCATGCGCTATAGAAATAAGAATCGGCAGGTATTTTTTTCTTGATTTCTTTTCAAGGAAGAAATTAACGCTGCTGGTAAAGTATTGGTTTAAGACTCCGCTCGAAGCATACAGAAGTTCGCTGAACGTATCTAATAGACATTCTTTTTCACCCTTCTTTCCATCTGAAGCACTTATTAGTTTCGCTAAGCGATTAACTAAAACCTCAAGATAAAAAGGATTACCTTGTGAGACCTGTATAAGATAGTTCTTAATGCTTTCTGAGACTGATCCGATTTCAGCCTTATCAGACATAAATGAATGTGCTGTCTGGCTGTCAAACCCGTTTATTTCAATAACTTCAAAGTTCCCAAAAAGAAGTGATAGCTTCTCGGAGAGTATTTCTTTTAAAAGTGTCTTCTGGGAGCTTGAAACGATATACATGGTGTTCTTCTGTATCATGATGAATTTACCGAATGTCTGATATGGTTTTTTGAGCTTAAAGTGTGAAATATTATGGAATTCATCAAGTATAACAATACAGTTTTTACCGGTCTCATCTTTAAAGATAGAAGTAAGAGCCAGCAGCTTCTCATAAGCCTGATCTTCCTTTTTCTGAGAAAGAAGGCCGGTTATAATCTCAATGTGTCTCACTGTTGAAGGTATATGACTTCGACAGGATTCAATAAGCCCATCAAAATCCCCTTCAGCGGTAAGGTTTTCCGATCTCAGGTATTCAAATAGAAGTGTCGCCATATAGCGTGTACAGAAAACGTCATAATCCTCGCCTGCAAGTTCAATGTATATAGGAATAACATCAGGGCCTTTAACGCTTTTCAGGAAGTGACGAAGAATAGAGGATTTACCTGCAAGCATGGGACCGGTAAGAGCAATATTCTGCCTGTACCCGCCCTTCATTGCGGTAACTCTTTTGTGGAGTGTCGCTAAAACCTGCTCTCTGCCGAAAAATTTTTTACCAAAAACTGGCTCTATAAACATAAGTAGAAATGGAAATTAAATAACAAAAATGAAAAGTGAAAATAATGTAAAATAAGGAACTACCGTGTCCCATTTTATGCGAGTAGACATACTATATTATTTAATTAATTGTGTCAATGAATTGTTAAAGAAAATTTTTTATTTTTTTATAAAAAATTTAAGAAATATTTCTTGACAATACGCGGGGTGATTATGCCACTCCGGCAGGTATGCGAGCTTGAATTCTAAGGTCCCTGGGAAGGACCACGCTGAACTCAAAACATTTATCTGAAATGTTTTTTAGAGAGAAGTGTCCCCTATGTACATCGATAATGTCCTTAACCACTGAAAGGTCTATACCTTTTTTTCTATTTTTAGATGAGCCCGCCAGTCCCATGTGCGACAGGGGCCTGGAATACTTGCTGAACATCTCAACAAGCTTGTACGGAGAGACCTGAGGGCCCCTGTTGGTTACTGCGAGTCTTACAGAGTCCGAATCCGAGAAAAGCGCCACTTCGATCTTTGATTCATTTGACGCAGTTTCAAGTACACTTTTAAATAAATCCCTGACCGCTTTGGAGACCTTGTCAGGGTCTGCCCATATGTTTGAGTCGGAAGATAGTATCTTATAGGTAAATTTTTTGTCGCCGCCTTTAAACCTATCTGATATTTCGCGAAATTTTTCTTCAACAACTTTGCTAAAGTCTAATGCTTCGCGCTTAATATTTGCTCTGGTAAAACTTAGCTTTGATATGTCCAGAAGCTCATTAGTGTAATTGACTAGCTTATCTACTGATTCAAGGCAAACCTTTGTTGTTGCTGACTGCTCTTTGTTGAGCGGGCCATCTATGCCGTCAACCATATTACTTAGGCCCATTTTTATAGTAGTTAAAGGTGACCTGATATCATGTGATGCCGCGATAACAAGCTCCGTCTTTTCCTCTTCCGAACGCATCCTTTCAAGAGAGTAGAGCATTAACTTTTTTATGAGGCTGCTTACAATGTTATATGCGTAGATAAACCCATAAACAGATACCATGATCGCAGCAGCTGCTATAAGGGCGTTCGGGCCCATAAAAAGGTTATTGAACGCATTTTGTTTTACGATTATATACGAGAACATAAGAAGCGGAATTATGCCCATGAGCGCAAATGCGCTTCTAATAAGTCTGAAGGGGCTTATGCCTAGTTCGGAAATAATATTTTTATACGAATCTCTTACTCGAAGCTCTTTTTCTTTATCAACCTTGACCACTGTTACCCTGCCTCTCTTCCATTCTTTATGAAAAATGTTTGTATTATTTGTATTATTAGAAATAAACAAATAAAAGCGAAAATTAATTAATGTAAAATTTTTACTTAAATATACATAATAATTTTGAAAATGCAAAAAGAAAGTCAGTTTTTTTTAAAAACAAACCGGATCTGCAAAAAATACAAACCCGGTTTAAGTGTCTAAAAAAGATGTGAAGGCAGAAATCAAAGGTCATAAGTTGTCACCAGTTTTGTTCAGAGTTCAGAGTTCGTAGTTCGTAGACTTTTCCATGAACCATGA
>JAQBAV010000058.1:0-4542 GCA_032126595.1 Candidatus Omnitrophota bacterium
CACACCCCTGCAACTTTTAGCCCAAGATAGGGATTATTTTCTATGCTTTTGATAATTTTAGATGCAAAACTCCGTTCACCTACAATTAGGACATTACGCAAGCCCCTACCTCTCAGTCTTGATATTTTAAATAGCTCCCTGAGTATAAGTTCTTTAGCGATAGATATAAAAAAGATAAAACCTCCAAATAAGATGAGCGTTAATCTGCTAACAAAATGCATTTTTGCAAACGTAATAATGAAAACGCAGACAGCTATAGCTGTGATAGTAACCTTAAAAATTATCCAGGATACTTGAAAAAGGGACCTTAGGCGGATTGTTGGATAAAGGCCGTGGAGCCTAAGAAGGTAATTCCATAAGAGCACAAGACCTACTAAGGCGAGCTGCTCTTGCCTAAAAAAAATCATGCAAGGGTAAGAATAGTCATGTAGAATAACGCCTCTAACGAAAATAGCCAAACATAAAGAAATCAGCACTATAAGTGAATCTAACGCAATATTAAGAAATCGTAATATGTTGATTTTTTGAGTAATCATAAAGACCTTTCGGTTGCTCCGTTGGCCCAAACACTTATTACTAAATTACCAAAATTCTTTGATATTTAATCGCCTAACACTACGTTATTAAGTATAATGATGAAATTTCGACATGCAATACAATAGTAATAATATGCTAAAAGACTTGTACATTTTCCGACGTATAACATGTCTGAATTGCACATTACGCGTTAAATTTCTTGTGGGTTTTATTCTCCGCGGAAAGCGGTATGGAAGCTTCTTAGCAGGGTTATTGCCGAAACATGCGTGCTTGTTGCACACAAATAGAAGGGAAACGCTATATAGGGATAAGATGCCGCGGAAATTATGTTAACTTATGGCCTCAATCCTTTTATTTATAAAATCTTTTGCATCTTCTTAAGTTTGAAAAAGGTGACATTTTTCACCCTCCTTTATTTGGTTTTCCTGTTCTCTTCTTTATTGGGAGTCTAAAACAATGTCTACCGCAACAATAAACTCTAAAGATACATCTCAGCAATTTTTGCGACTATTCTTTCTGCCGCTTTTCCGTCCCAAAGTTCGGGGATCTTGCCTTTTTTTACGTTTCCGCTCAAGACTTTATCTGTTTCTTCGACAAGCTTTTTCATATCCTGCCCGATTAATATATTCGTTCCCTCAGTAATCGTGATCGGCCTCTCCGTATTCTCTCTCAGCGTCAGACACGGAACACCCAAAACAGTGGTCTCCTCCTGCATGCCTCCCGAATCAGTAATGACCAGTTTTGCACCCTTCATAAGGCTCAAAAAATCAAGATATCCTATCGGGTCTATTATTTTAAAGTTCTCATTGCCTTTTATTTTCTTATAAATCTCAAGACTCTCGAGTTTCTTTCTCGAGCGTGGATGCATCGGAAATATAACCTTAATCCTCCTAGACGCCCCTAAAAGACCCTCCAAGACCCTGGTAAAGACTTCGTCCTCATCTACGTTGGAAGGACGATGGAGCGTCACTAGAGCGTAAGGCTCGCCCGTAAGCCCGATTTCTTCCTTGACTCTAGAGTTCTCCGCTTTTGGCATAGAGTGATAGAGCGTATCTATCATCACATTCCCGACAAAAGAGATCTTATCATCAGGAATGCCTTCAGCTTTAAGGTTTTCATTTGCATCCAGGCAGGTTGTAAAAAGGTGCTCCGAAAGGGCGTCAGTTACAATACGATTTATCTCCTCCGGCATTCTCCTATCAAAGCTCCTTAGACCCGCTTCTACGTGAGCTACGGGTATTAATAACTTCGCCCCAACAACACTGCATGCAAGGGTAGAATTGATATCCCCCAAAACAATTATTAGGTCAGGTCTTTCCTTTAAGCATAATTTTTCAAATTTGGTCATTACGCCTGCTGTCTGATCAGCATGGGTTCCAGAACCAACTTCCAAATTAACATCCGGCCTCGGGATATCAAGATCATCAAAAAAGACCTTGGACATATTTTTATCGTAATGCTGCCCCGTATGAACAAGAATATTTTCAATGTGCACATCAGGCCTTTGCTTCATAAGGGCATCAAAGGCCCTGCATACCGGTGCGATCTTCATAAAATTCGGCCGGGCCCCAACTACGCTTAATATCTTCAAAATGCCTCCTAAACTCTATTTTAAATTATTTTTAACAAATCTCTACAAAAATATATCGTAAATTGCACAAGATATTTTGAGAGATTTCAAGCATTTAGCTCCTTAGGCGGGATTGGAACTGTCTCCACGGAAATTTCTGGCCCGGACATTCTGTGCTGGCGCCGGGAACCTGGCCGTGGCCGATTATCCGGCTTTTAGGGATCCTGTAATAAGATTTTAGTTCATTCACAAGATACACCAAAGAATCCATCTGTTTGCGGGATACATAATCTTTTGAGAAGTTTCCGACAAGGCATATGCCTATACCTTCCTCATTCATACTGCCGGCCTTACAGTGAGCACCTTTAATTTGGTTTAGCCAGCGAGGTGTAGTTTCGACCTGCCCGTTCTGCTTGCCTTCGGTACCATTATCGATAACAAAATGATATCCAACCCCCTGCCATCCTTTTTTGAGATGAGCTTCATTAAAGGCCTCTGAATTTCCCTGCTCCGTCGCACTGTGATGAATTACTATATATCTCCATTTATTGTTGGGATATAGAGTAACCAGATCCTTTCTTGCTGAAGCCTGCGGTATATAAAGCCTGGTGCCGATATTAATATCGGTAACGTCTTTTATATTATTAACCCTTTTAAGGGTTTCAATATCTACATCGTACATCTTGCTTATACGCCATATCGTCTCACCCGGAGCTACACTATGATACACGCCCGCGACATTGGCGGGCTCAATGCTTGTGCCTCTTAAGGATACTGTTTCATAGATACTGCCCGAGACCGGGGCTCTTACTATTGAAGAGTCCGGTGTGTCTGAAATATGCCTTACTGTACACGAGGATAAAAGAATTGTTATCGCAAACGCGCATAACAATTTAAACACAATAGTAAGCCTACTCGCCATTCACTCTCCTATCTTTGAAAATTATTTCTTATTTCTTTACTCTGAAGTTTCTTCCATCTCTTTATAGGAATCCGCTATTTTTTGATAAGAATCAACGGCCGCATAGGTCATCCATATGGTTAGAACTATAACTGCCAGAGAAACGCCTATCTTAATAGCTAAATTCACTCTGGGTCTGAACCATAGTAAAAGTAGCCCCAAGGGTCCAAACAATAAAATCGCCAGAAAAATAATCCAGCCATTGTAATACCACTCTAATTTTTCTTTTTTATTTTCTTCCATTAATGATATTTTCTCTTGGGTCTTTTTCTTACCTTGTCCGGATCTTCAAACGATGCGCTCGTCGGCGGTATGTATGGTATTCCGTCTTCGACCGACCGGAACACGTCTTCAGTTCCTATGTACTCATTGTCTTCGTCATAAAACGCGTCTTCATTCCCATAATGATCGTCCAGCTCCCCATATGCATCGTCAAACACCTCAAGTTCATCCTTAATATCGCTTATGCCTAGTTCGTCAATGATGACCTGTTTTATGAGACCTTTTTCTCTGACGGAATCAGCGTCGCCTTTCAAGGTTACACGAGGACCGCTAGACACAACGACCTCAATAAGCTCGGTATCTATCCCGCGGCTCTTGAGCTGTCCGATGATTAGCTCTCTGATATCCTCATTTGTCAGGCCTTCTGCGTTATCCACTCTTTTACCTCTCTAGATTTTACAAACTAAAGTATACCATATGTTGAGGTAAAAGCTAATTTTAGGGGCCTGTAGGATGCTTACTTTTTTTCTATTAACTTACCTATTCTCCTATTATCTTAACCAGGACTCTTTTCTTTCTTCGTCCGTCAAATTCGCCGTAGAATATCTGTTCCCATGGGCCGAAATCAAGTTTGCCTTTTGTAATGGCAACTACGGCTTCTCTTCCCATGATCTGTCTTTTCAGGTGAGCGTCTCCGTTGTCTTCATGCCTGTTATGACGGTATTGTTCGACTGGTTCATGCGGAGCTATTCTTTCAAGCCAATCATCGTAATCCTGGATAAGTCCCGGCTCATCATCATTAATATAAACGCTGGCCGTTATATGCATAGCGTTTACTAAACATAACCCCTCTTTTACTCCGCTTTTTTTAACTATCTCTTCGACTTCAGGCGTTATGTTTATATAATCTCTTCTATGCGGAGTCGTAAACCATAGCTCTTCTCTATAGGATTTCACGATACATCCTTAGTATTTTTTGTTTGAGATTGCTTCGCTTCGCTCGCAATGACGTCATTGCGAGGAGTTCGACATAAGCGAACGACGAAGCAATCTAACCTTGTTACTTTTTTGCTCTTATTCTAAAACCTGACCTTGATCCCGCTCTCTATCCAACACCTCTTCTATACGATTTTAGGGCTGCCCCTAAAATAGCAGGGAATGTGTTCGCCGCGAGTTTCCGCAGTCCCGCGACCCCATTTCACGGGGTGCCCGTCGGGGCGAGGACTGTTTGAGCGGAGAATACGTTTCCTGC
>JAQBAV010000059.1:0-4479 GCA_032126595.1 Candidatus Omnitrophota bacterium
GCAGGAGAAGAGAATTTCTCCTGTCTCAATTGGGACAGCGAGAGTAAGGATGTTTTATTCGAAGATATTGAATTATTAATAATGTTTTTCCGAGATGTTGCTATAAGTAATCTAGGTGCAGACAGACTAGTTCTTGATAAGAGCTTGCTCGGCCTGGAGATGTTTTCATTTTTTAAGGGATACGATATAGACAAGATCTCGGGAATAGTAGAAAAACTTATACAATTAAAACAAGCGCTTGCCGGAAATGTTAACCCAAAGCTAGTTGCACAGGTCTTACCGGCACAGCTTAAATAGAAGAAGGAAAAAAATGGAAGAAAATAAAAATATCAATAGTGCTCATAACCAGGACAAAAAAGAAGAGAAGCCTAATACAGAGACTGAGAATGTTCAACCGAAGCTGCTGGATTCAGGGGAAGAACCCGTTAAAGCCACCGAAGAAGTAAAAGAGCCTCCCAAGCAGGAGAAGAAAACATACGAAGTTGTGCAGGTGCATTTAAGGGAAGCGGGGGAGATAGAGTATTTTCTCGTTGGTGGGATTAAGTTTGAAACTGGCGACAGGGTTATTGTTGAGGCTGATAGGGGTCTAGATAACGGTAATATAGTCTCTATTCCGGAGAGGGTTGAAAATACAGGTTCTCTGGGCCAACAAGCCGTAAGAAAAATCATAAGAAAGACTAATCCTTGGGACGAAGAACAGATAAAGAAAAACCAGACAAAGACAAAAGACCTCATGAATATTTGTCACCAAAAGATAAAAGAACAGGGCTTAACCATGAAACTGGTTAATGCGGAATATTCATTTGATCGGTCAAAGATAATATTCTATTTCACGTCAGAGTCGCGAGTTGACTTTAGAAACCTTGTTAAGGACTTAGCCAGTATTTTTAGGGTAAGGATAGAGCTCAGACAGATAGGCGTAAGAGATGAAGCGAAGTTTTTAGGCGGATTTGGTCCATGCGGAAAAGAACTTTGCTGTATGGCGTTTTTAAAAGATTTTAATCCGGTTACCATCAAGATGGCAAAACTTCAGAATTTACCGCTTAACCCAACAAAGATATCAGGACTTTGCGGAAGGCTTATGTGCTGTTTGGGATATGAAAACGATTGTTATAAAGAATTATGCAAGAATATGCCTAAAGTTGGGAAAGAAATTAATACTGAGTTCGGCAGGGGAAGAGTTATTGGGGTAAACCCCATAAAAGGAACCTATACCGTTGATCTTGGAGAGGGTAAGATCAAGGATATAAATGTATGCCCCAAGAAGGCAAAGGAAGCGGAAAAGGAGAATAAATAAAGCATGGGAAAGGAAAAGTTTTATATAACTACTCCGATATATTATGTAAATGCTAACCCGCATATCGGGCATGCATATACGCAGGTTGCAGTGGACGCCATTACAAGATACCACAAGATGCTTGGCGAAGATGCGTTCTTCCTTACCGGAACGGATGAGCATGGAGAGAAGATAGAAGAGGCTGCCTTAAAAGCAGGATACAAAAAAGGCGAGGAGAAAAAGTTCGTTGATAAGATAGTTGATAATTTCAAAAAAGCCTGGAATGCCTTAGACATAGAGCATAGCGGCTTTATCCGCACGACTGACGAGGAACATGAAAAGGTGGTTCAGGAGTTTTTGCAAAAAATGCATGATAAGGGGGATATATACCAGGGAGAGTATGACGGCTGGTATTGCACACCTTGCGAAACTTTCTGGACTGAGACACAGATACAAGCCGGGAATTGCCCGGAGTGCCGCCGTCCAGTCAATAAGATCAAAGAGAAGAATTATTTTTTTAAAATGGGAGACCATCAGAAATGGCTTATCGACTACATAAATAACAACCCGTCATTTATTATGCCGGAATTTAGAAAAAATGAAGTCCTTGGATTTTTGCGCGAAGATCTAAATGATTTATGCATATCCCGCCCTAAAGCCAGGATGAGTTGGGGTATAGAGCTCCCGTTTGATAAGGACTATGTCGTTTATGTATGGTTCGACGCATTGATCAACTATGCTTCAGGCCTGAAGGACAAGAAACAATTTGATAGATTTTGGCCCGCAGATATCCATATGATCGCAAAAGATATTATAAGGCATCATGCAGTCTACTGGCCCATAATGCTTAAGAGTGTAGATATGGAACTGCCTAAAACTATTTTTGCTCATGGTTGGTGGAAAATGGGTAAAGATAAGATGTCCAAATCCAAGGGTAATATTGTTGACCCGCTGGAGCTTGTGAAAAAATATAATGGACCGGATCCCTTGCGTTATTTTTTACTTAAAGCAGTTGCCTTAGGCAATGATGGCGATTTCAGCGAAGATGCCATGGTTTCTATGTACAATACCGATCTTGCTAATGATCTGGGGAACCTCTTGAATAGAACTCTTACCATGGTCGAGAAATATTTTGATGGCATCGCACCCGAAACTCCAAAAGAAGGGGCGCCGGAAGAACAAGAAAAGAGGAGCAGCGAGATAAGAGACGCTGTTAGTGCGGTTTTGTTGCAGGTTAAAGATAGCTTATTAAGTCCTAAGCTCCTAATTAAAGAAGCGATTGAGCAAATAATGCTTGTTACCGGCAGGGCCAATAAATATATCGAGGAATCAGCTCCGTGGACCTATGCTAAAGAGGGAAACACTGATGCCATAAAGCTTATAATGGCGGACCTATTGGAAGTGCTGCGAGTCGCGGCCATAGGTCTATATCCGGTTATGCCCGAGACCTCTAAAAAGATGTGGTCGCAGCTGGGGTTGGGAGACCTGGAAAAAGATATAAGTACAGAAGACATAAGAAAAGAACTAACAGAGATAAAGACTGTGGAGAATTGGAGAAGGTTTCCCGTAGGAACGAAGATCGCTAAGGGGGATCCTTTATTTCCGAGGATACAGTAAATTAATAAAAAGAAAAAGCCATTAATTAGCGAGGAGTTAGACTGTAACATGAGATTAGTTGATACACATTGCCATTTGGATTTTCCGGATTATGAAGAAGATCTTGAAGAGGTGCTGACTAACGCTAAAGACTCTGGAGTTGAGCGCATAATCATTCCCGGAACTACAGTAGAAAGCTCACGCAAGGCGGTGGAGTTGGCTACTAAATATTCCGAGATCTTTGCCGCTATAGGCATTCATCCCCATGAGGCCGATGAAATCACAGACTCTACAATTCAGGATCTACGCACAATTGGAGTTACTTTTAAAAAAATAGTAGCTGTGGGTGAGGTAGGCCTTGATTACTACAAGGGTTACTCCTCCAAGGAAAACCAAAAGAAGCTTCTGGAAAGAAGTTTAACGTTAGCCCGGGAGCTAGACCTTCCGGTTATATTTCACAATCGTGAGGCCGGCGATGATTTTGTTGAGATAATTAAGAGATTTCGCCCCAGGGGGGTTATGCACTGCTTCAGCGGCAGTGAAAAACTGCTTGTAGAGGTACTGGACTTAGGGCTTTATATTTCCTTTGCCGGGAATATTACTTTCGAAAAAGCCGAGGACCTGCGTAATCTAGCTAGATTAGTTCCGGTAGAAAGGCTTCTTCTTGAGACAGATGGGCCGTTTCTCACTCCGGAACCCTTAAGAGGAAAGCGCAATGAACCTTGTAATGTAAAGTATTTATTAGATCTTTATACTGAAATGTACAAACTTTCAGCCGAAGACATTGCCCGTATAACTTCGCATAATGCTAATCAACTTTTTGGACTAGGGCTTCAGGAAGAGCCTAAGACAGCATATGCGATAAGAAACTCAATGTATCTAAATATCACCAATAGATGCACCAATAGATGCACTTTTTGTACGCGCGACAGGTCAAATTTTGTAAAAGGACACAACCTAAAGCTCAGCAAAGAACCTACCGCAGAAGAAGTTATGCACGACATGGGGGATATATCAGGGTATGATGAGATCGTATTCTGCGGGTTCGGAGAGCCTACCATGCGTCTCGACGTCATAAAAAAAATAGCTTCTTATGCTAAGACCAAGAACAAAAAGGTGAGGCTTACAACGAATGGGGAAGGCGACCTTATTAATGATAGGATAATTGCCCCAGAGCTCAAAGGGCTAATAGATAGCCTCTCTATCAGTATAAACGCCGCTGATGCCGAAACCTACGACAGGTATTGTAGGAGTGAATACGGCAAAGCCGCATATGGGGCCATTCTTAACTTTATAAAGAATTGCAGAGAAGAGGATATAGAAGTTGAGGTGACCTGTTTAGATGTCCTTAATAAAGAAAATATCGAAGCCTGTCGGAGGATAGCAAAAGAGTACGGCGCCATCTTCCGTCAGCGCTATTTAAATGTGGTTGGATAATTCATGATAAGACTTTCAGAAATACTATCCCGCAATAAACTTTATTTATTCCTGGCAGTTTTTGTTCTGTCGATCAATATTCTCTCATTCACAACCAAAAAAATTGAAGACCTTTCGAAGGATGAAGTTGTAGCGGGACAGGCGATAGATAAAGAATCTAAGATAGAGGA
>JAQBAV010000060.1:0-5545 GCA_032126595.1 Candidatus Omnitrophota bacterium
ATCAAAAGCAAACTGGTCCTGCTTTAAGACTGATATCCTTTTCCCCGTAGTAACAGAGACTTCTCCGGACGAAGTTTCTATATCGCCGGAAAGTATCTTTAAAAATGTAGATTTACCCGAACCGTTAGCGCCTATTAAGCCGTAGCAATTGCCCTGTGAAAAAGTAATATTGACGTTGGAAAATAGTTTTTGTCTGCCAAACTGCAGCGATACACCGTTAGCTGTTATCATGTTCTTCCTTGTTTTTAATTAATATTCTTATCTTCGAAGACTAGAGCATACAAAATCTCGGGGCTTTTGTAAAGGGTGAAGAATGAGGGCTGTCTGATGCCGGAGGCATGAACTGTCCGGGGTTCATGGTTCATGGTTCATGAATTTTTTGTCTTTTTTTTAAAAATGGGTTTATCCTTAAGAAAAAACGCAATGTTCCACTTTTCTTTAAAGCTATCCCACTTTTTAACCCTATCTGAATACCTTTTCTTCCCTTCTTCGGTCGCGAGCATTTGTTTCAAATTATCTCCGTAGGGAATAGAAAATTTTCTTTTAAGCACTTCATACTCTTTTTTAAAATCAGAGTTTTTCATATGGTTATTATAAGGTATTGTGCCCGGAATTAGCAAGAAGGATGCGGGATCTGTGGAGAGGGAGGGCTTCGTTTGTGCTTATTCCCCCATGGCACTTTCATCGTATTTTAGAATGTTACTTTTTAAATGCTAATTTTGCAATGAAACGCTATGCTCTACACACCAACATCCTTCAGGGACACGTGCAGATTTAATTCTAGGCAAAAAAAACATATATCAGTTAAATTAAACTTTAAAACTTAGTCCCTTATGATAAATAATAAGATCGTCTTTTTTCGCGTAGAAACCGGGTATTGTTCCTGTCTTAGTAAATCCACATTTTTCGTAAAAAGCTCTCGCTCTTGAATAATCATCACGGGAAGATGTTTCAACCCGTATAACCGGCTCTTTATCCACCTTTCCCATGAGTGCCTCGACGGATTTCATCATCCTTGTGGCCACCCCTTTGCCGTGATACTCTTTTCCCACTACAAACCAGTACAGGTCCCATGCCTGTTTCGTACACGGTGTCTTCCCCGTAATAGCAAATCCGGCTATCTTGTCCTCTATTTTCTCTACGTAAAGAACATATCCGCTATCATCTGCAGCCTGATACTCGCGCATCAGCCCGTCAAGCATATCAATTTCGGTATCTCTAAACACGCCTGTATTTTGAGCCATTGAAACAAGGATCTTACGATCGATATGCTTTAGGTCCATCCGCCGTCTCCGTATTTTGCAAAGCATTTTTTACTATGCTTTTGATCACATCGTGGTATTTATACCCGCGCGAATACGCCTGTCTCATAAACCCGCTATCGTCGCTTATATCCGGATTCGGGTTTACATCAAGTATGTACCATCTGCCGTCCTTTTCCCTGATGTCTACCCTGAAGTACCCCTTGCACCCGAATATGCGGGAAATGTCCCTGCACAATATATTGATCTCTTTTTTTAATTTAGCATTAAGACTGGTCAAAGGCATTACTCTCGGAACAAGCTTCTTATATCTGTCTGACCTTTCATCCCACTTAGCTTCATAGTCCATGAACGGCCTGGATCCTGGATGCCTGTGATATTCCATTATTGATACCCCCAGCACTTCCGCTTTTTTGCCGGCCAGACAGCTGATGTTATATTCATCGCCCGGAATAAATTCTTCCAGAAGAAGCCCATACACATAGGTTTTTAATTTTTTCCTTATCACCCTTTCCAGGTCTGAACTTTCATTTACAATCGAATCGGGGTCTATGCCCTGGCTGCCATCCCTGAAACATGGCTTAATGAATACCGGTAGCGGTATATCTATATCTTTAATATCAGCTAGCTTCTTCACCAGCGCGCCCTTCGGCACGGTCATCCCATGCTCTCTTAAAGTGTCGTTTGTCAGCTTCTTGTTAAGGCAGGTAAAAAGCGTCTCCGACGAGTTGCCCGTAAAAACGACATTGCTCTCTTCCATGAGTTTCGCTAACTCGTATTCCGAAAATGGGTCATCACCGAACCCTTCGAATAAATTAAAAACACAATCGGGGGCCAGCATAAAAAGGTCCTCTAATATTTGCCTGAAATTATCTTTTTTATGTTCCGGGGTGATCCAGAGCATGCTGGTGCTCCACCCGATCATGGATAAAGCTTTTTTTACGGATTCCGCACAACGCAGGACAGCCGCCACATCCTCTTTAGCGGCAGGTTCCATTCCAACCATGATAGCAATATGTTTTTTATTTTTTTTGGTCATGCGTTAAAGGCGCATTGGGTGAGTTTTTCCGCATTGAAATTATTTCTAGAAAATGACGCGGTCAAAATGTCACTGATGAGAGCGGAATAAGACCCCCCGTTAAGTTTTGATAATATAGGCAGATCACTGTATTCGGGGGACAGCCCGGGCAGGGGATTGATATCTATGACCTTGGGAATATTGTCTTCTCCTACACGAAAATCTATCCTTGCTACATCCCTGAGCTCCAGAGCGTTAAACGCTTTTACGGAAATATTTCTTACGTCGCCCTTTAGGGCTCCATCTATGGAGCCCTCCGGATGGTACTTGATTGTTTCCCTCCATGTGCGTTTCTTTTCAAGTGAATACACAAAATTCTTATCATCCCCTCCCACAGGGGTTATCTTCATCATCCCTATCACACAAGCTGTCTTATTATTTCCAATCACTCCAGCGGTTATTTCTTCGCCTGAGATAAATTCCTCAAGCACAGCAGGTTGTGAGTATCTTTTTATAATATCCTTACCCTTGCTGCATAGCTGCCCATATGATGATATTACAGAATCCTCAAATATTCCCTTTGAAGACCCTTCCCATCTTGGTTTCAATATATACCGTTTTTGTTTTGTGAAAATATCCTCCAGCGCGGAAAGATCTTCATCGCAAGTCATTAGGTGAATATCGGGAACTGGAACCCCTGCGTCATTCAAAAACCTGTTTGTGAGATATTTATCAAGAGTAATGCCAAGCGCGATAGGATCAGATCCCGAATATGGTATGCCCAAACTTTCCAATAAACACGGTACCTGCGATTCTCTCCCCCTTGTGCTTCCTATTCCCTCAGCCAAATTTATGACAAAATCGGGTTTTTTTGTAATTACCTTTTTATTAAAAGATGCGTCCTGTTCCAGATGTATTACATTGAATCCATATTTTTCAAGCTCAAGAACGAGATAATCTATCGTTTCTATGGAGTCATATTCCTCTTCCCCATCATCTTCCCCGCGTTTTTTTCTGAGGTTATAAGCAATGCCTATTGTCTGTATGTCTTTTTCTATATTCATGCCAAACTTCTCTTATGCGGGGTTTTGGTAGTCAAACACTTCAAACTTGTAGTTGCGCAAAGTAATGCTCTCCTCAGAGGCTGATAGCATATAATTCGGGGATAGCGGTATTTTCCCTTTGCCATCCGTACCATCCACCACAAAAGTAGGAACGGCCATCCCGCTTGTATGCCCACGCATATTCTCGATTATATTTATGCCTTTGGACACCGATGTCCTGAAATGCCCTGACCCTGTCACCGGATCACATTGAAACAGGTAATATGGCCGCACTCTTATTTCCGTAAGTTTCTCGCACAGTTCTCTCATAATGGCCGGATCATCATTGACGCCTTTCAGAAGAACCGACTGGTTGCTCATCGGTATCCCGCTTCTTTGCAGCTTGCGGCAAGCCTCTTCTGATTCAGACGTGATTTCCCTAGGATGATTAAACTGAACGTTCATCCAAATATTATCAAACTGTTCAAGCATGGCGCAGAGCTCGTCGTCGATCCTCTGTGGAAATACAACCGGCGTCCGGGTGCCTATACGAATGACCTTAACATTTTTTATAGCGGCCAGTTTTTTTAAAATACCGGATAATTCGGTAGTTCTTAATGTTAAAGGGTCCCCGCCTGAAACTATAACTTCACGTATAGTCTCTGTCTTTTTTATATACTCAATGGCTTTGTCTATCTCAGCCGCGGGCGTTTTAAATAGTCCCCGCTTCCACAAACGTTTCCTTGTACAGTGACGGCAATACATGAAACACCTGGATGTTGCTATCAATAGGACTCTATTGGGGTACCGGTGTACCAGGCAGGAACAAATCGAGGTCTTTTCTTCGCCAAGCGGATCCATAAACTCTTCATCCGTAAAAACAATCTCCCTGGGATCCGGAACGGACTGCATCCTTATTGGATCTTTTTTGTCATTCACATCCGCGATAAGCGCCAAGTAATACGGAGTAATGTTCATCCTAAAAATATCTGCCGTTTTTTTGAGCGATATTTTTTCTTCCCGGGATAACGGGATAAACTCCGAAAGTGCATCGATATTATTTATGGAACCTGCCGTGATCTTTTGTTGAATGCTTTTATCTCTTCGTTGAAAGGGGTCGTCTTTTGACGACGTAGGGTTGTCTTGATCAGGGTCAAGACAAGTATACACGCCGCTGTGACTCGAATCTTTTTCTATTATAAGTTTGCTTTTCATTTTCCTCGACTAGTTTTATTATAACCAACTATTATTCATAATACCAAGCTAAAAATGATGATTTGAAATTTACGCCAAACTTTTTTACTCCCCTGTGTTTTCGTACGCCTATTTAAGAGGAAGTTTATCACAAAATTTCATACTGTCAACAGAATAATAAGACTTGGAAAATCACAAAAATTTTTGTCATTTTACCCCGTTTTTTTGCGCCTATCCCCCCTTAATATTGCTGTCTAATATTGCCTTCCTCCGCACTTTATTCCGGGATCGCACAGAACATCTTTCGTGCGCCTATGTAATTATGTATAAATTCGCATGAATTATCTTGAATACCGTTTTTGTTTTTACTTTTAAAGCTGTACCCTATTCTAAAGCTAAAAGTGTACCCTGTGAACTGTTGTTATGCAGAAATTGCTTTTTTATCAATTTGTAAGAATAAAAGTGAAAATAAAACGGGGTTCGCTTCGCTTTAATATAAAGTAGTGTGAGGTGACCCCGCAAGTGTCGAAATCCAGAAAAATTACGCAAGGCATGAATGAGGAGAAGGTTTTGAGATTGCTTCCCCCGACAGGTCGGGGTCGCAATGACAAGTCTTGGGGAGGGACACAAAATCCGAGGTGTACGAGGATTTTTGGCCCGCCCTATCCGGGGATTTGCTCACCAGACTGTAATTTAAGGGATTCGGCGCCTTCAACTCATACCAGCTTCTTAAGCCTCCTCTGTTGCTCGGCTTAAGAAGCTATTCGTTTCCGGTCGGCCACCCGCTGCCTCGGTTGTTGTTACTGCTCCTATTCGTCGCAGTTTCCGTTAAATGGCTCGGCAGCTCCCTTCTCATCCCTCCCCCTCCGCGTCATTTCTTCTTAAATGAGAGGGAGGGAAACCGACGAGCGAAGCGAGGAGATTCCCCGAGCTATTCGGGGATTTACGAGCAGAAATACAGAAGAATGTATTTTTCTGTATTTTTGCGAAGTAAAGACCCCCTGCAATTGTGCCCTCCGGGATGCTCG
>JAQBAV010000061.1:0-3836 GCA_032126595.1 Candidatus Omnitrophota bacterium
TTTCTTCTATTGTCACCGCGTCTACCGCATCAAATCCGTTCTGCTGCAAGTAAACCGCGTCTAGAAAGTCGCTTTTAAGATACACGACAAAGTCGTCCAAAGAGGTTCCTTCTTCTCCGATAACCTTCATCATTTGCGAAACTTCATTTCCTCTAAAAAGTATTTCTTTAGCAGCATCAACCAAATCCTGGTCAATAAAACTTTTGTACTTGGTCCAGCTTTCAAGGGGTGCAATGGATGGAAATTTGCGTGCCTCGGCTCTTTCTCTCGAGAGACCATGAAAAGCTCCCACAACTTTAAGCGTTCCTTGAGTAACCGGTTCTTCGAAGTTTCCTCCCGCAGGACTAACTGTTCCTGTAATAGTAAGGCTCCCAACTTCATCATCCCAAAGCTTTACTTTTCCGGCTCTTTCATAAAATGAAGCGATTCTCGATTCCAGGTACGCAGGGTATGCTTCTTCTCCCGGAATCTCTTCAAGTCTTCCGGAGATCTCTCTCATCGCCTGGGCCCATCTTGATGTTGAGTCAGCTAAAAGTAAAACGTCGAGCCCCATCTGCCGGTAGTATTCGGCAAGTGTAGCCCCTGTGTAAACGGAAGCCTCTCTTGCCGCAACAGGCATAGAAGAAGTGTTACAAATAATTATGGTTCGCTCCATGAGAGACTTGCCTGTGCGGGGATCAACAAGCTTTGGGAATTCTCTCAAAGTCTCAACAACTTCTCCGGCCCTTTCCCCGCAAGCAGCTATTATTACAATATCGACATCAGCATGCCGACTAATGATCTGTTGCAGGACAGTCTTGCCAGCTCCGAATGGGCCTGGAATACAACATGTCCCTCCTTTAGCGAGAGGGAACAAAGTGTCAATTATTCTCACTTTTGTTACTAGCGGCTCTTTGGGTTCGAGTTTTTCTTTGTAGGCTTCTATCGGTATCTTTACCGGCCAGTCAAACGCCATGGAGACATTTATTACTTCGCCTTTTTCATTCTTTATCTTCGCTACCGAGTCTTTAACTTTGTAAGCGCCTTTTTGGACAATTTCCTCAACCTCATACTCTTCTCTAAGGTAAAAAGGAACCATTATCTTGTGTTTGAAGATGCCTTCTGGAACCCATCCTAAAGGGCTTCCTTTTATAACTTTATCTCCCTTATTTACAAGAGGAGTAAACTCCCATTCTTTTTCAAAATCTATAGCGTCAAGCTCAACTCCTACCGGCAAGAAAAACCCATACTCCTCAGCAAGTTCCGGTAAGGGATTTTGAAGACCATCATAAATCTGTGTTAAAAGGCCTGGCCCCAATTGAACTGATAGCATTTTCCCTGAAAATTCTACCGGGTCTCCAACTTTAACTCCTTTTGTATACTCGAAGACTTGCATAAAAGCCACATTGCCTTCTATTTTAATAACTTCTGACTTCAGTCTTTTTTCCTCAATAAGAACATAGCCGACTTCATTCTGAATAATATCATTCTGAAATTCGACCCCTATCATATTTCCGTTTATTGAAACTATTTTTCCTAAATTTTTACTCATTCTTGAACCTCGCAAAGTTTATAAAACCTTTCTTCACCTTTTTCTTTATCAAAACCGTCTAGTCTCTCTAATATCTGCAATTTTAAGTAATAAATAACCAGAAGATTAATGTCAAAATCGTACTTTGCTTCTTCATTGTCCAAGAAATGCCATCTAATCTTTTCGAATTCTTGCTCCATGAGAAGCGGCGTCTCTTGATCTATAATGTTTTTGGCTATCTCCTGGCCGGCTTTTCCGGAAGAGCTATTTTTCTTCGCTTCCCTTATCGCGGCTATCGCTTTCTTTAGTTCTCTGTCAAACTCTTTCCACTGCAAAATCAAACTATTGTCTTTTTCTTTCGGCTCTTTGTAGCTAGTTGTCGCACTCCCCAAAGTTTCTAGGTCTTCCCCGGTAAGCCATTTCTTGCACTCATAGAGAAATGTCTCTTCCTTTATTTTGAGTTCCCCTTCCATTTTAAGATACGGAAGCGATGCTATTAAGTAGTAGTACTTATTCTGCATTTCCCTCTTTTAATATTTTTTCTATCCTGGGATTTAAGAACAGATTAAATGCTTCAGCAATTGCTCCGTCGGTGACATCGTAATATAGTTGGGCATCTTTCTCTCCTATAAGAAACCCTTTTTCAACTCTTGGAGAAACTTTAAGAGTTAGTCCTTTTTTAGCTTCTTTCTTAAGAGCGTCAAAGACTTTCTTCTCCACCTCATCTTTGTCGTTCTCGCTCAGAAGAACCTCTATGTTAACGTCGCCTGTTTTACGGAGGTCCCCAACTGCCTTAACTATCATCTGCCCCAAAATATCCGGGGAGAGTTCATTGCCAACCTCTTTTTCTGTTATCTTGTTAAATAGCTCCACTATCCTCTCTCTTAAAACCAGGAGAACATCTCTTGAGGCTTGTCTTAGGGCTTCTTCTCCATTAGTTTTTAGCTTCTCGGATTCTTTCTTGCCTTCTTCAATGAGTTTTGCCTTTTTTGTTTCGGCTTCCTCTATTATTTTTTTAGCCTTTGCCTCAGCCTCTTCTACGATCGTAGAAGCTTGCTTGTCAGCCTCTTCTACTCCTTCAGCTTTTATCTTTTCAATTATGTTTTTTAATTCCATTTCCATAACTTCTCTCCCTTATTTATTTCCTTGATCCAGGTTTAACAATAGGAATCCCTTCCTGGCAAAAAGGACAGTCTTCTTCCTTGAACGTTGGAACATCTAACCTTAACAGGCTCTCATGTTTAACCCCGCCAAAGTCTAGCTTTGCGGAGCTTCTATCTACAAGACTTGCTACTCCGACAGGCTTTATGCTTTCTTTTTTTAGAAGTTCTATAACCTCTTTTACAGACCCTCCCGTGGTAAGCACGTCTTCTGCTATTAAAACTTTATTTTTTGTACTAACGCTGAACCCTCTTCGAAGAGCCATTGTTCCTTCTGCGTCTCTTTCAGTGAAAACCGCTCTTGCGTTTAAGTGACGCGCTAATTCGTAGGCTAATACGATTCCTCCCATCGCCGGTCCAACAACAACATCCGGCGCATCTCCCGCGAATTTTTCTGCAAGCACAGCGCAAAGCCTTTCAGCTATGTGCGGCTCTTGCAAAACTAAAGCGCATTGTAAGTATGCTCCTGAATGAAGTCCGCTTGAGAGCTTAAAGTGTCCTTGATGATAAGCGCCGCTTTTTTTAAATATATCCATTATTTCCATTTCTTTCATTATGCTGAATCTCCTACTCTTCTTTTATTTTTCCATTTCTTCTTTTATCTTGATGGCTGCTTCTAGCGGATTTTCTGCTTGTATTATAGGCCTTCCGACAACAATATAGTCTGAGCCTTCTTTTAGCGCATCACTTGGTGTCACTATTCTTTCCTGGTCTCCTTTTGCAGCCCACGCCGGTCTTATTCCGGGAGTCACAACTACAAAGTCTTTTCCTAGTTCCTTTTTTATAAGACTTGTTTCCTGGGCGGATGAGACAACTCCGTCGAGCCCTGCCTCTTTTGCTTCTTTGGCAAGTTTTAAAACATTTTCTTTTGCTGTTCCTTCTAGACCCAGACTCTTTATGTCTTCATCGCTCATGCTTGTCAGAATTGTAACCCCTATTAGTACTGGTTTGACTGCCCCGCTTTTTGTTCCTTCTTTTGCCCCTTCTACTGCCGCCTCCAACATTTTTCTTCCGCCAAGACAGTGAAAGTTCATCATGAATGCACCTTTTTCTGCAGCTGCTCTTGAAGCATTTTTAACCGTGTTTGGTATGTCGTGAAACTTTAAGTCCAAAAATGTTTTCTTTTTTTCTTTTTGTAATTTTTCTAGTATCTGACTTCCATATGC
>JAQBAV010000062.1:0-9201 GCA_032126595.1 Candidatus Omnitrophota bacterium
ATGATCCCGGCAAATACGATGATTGGGATCTCTTCCTGACGGGTATCTTTTATCGGGTTCTTCATTTCCTTCATGTTTATCTGTCCACGCTTTGTATTATATTTGTTTTAACATTATACGCTTTAGGGCTAAAAAACCAAACGTTTTCTTTATCCGTCAGATATTTCTGCCAGGCATCGCCCGTCTTATGTTTTTCGATTTCTGTCCTCCGCCATCTGATATCTGACTTCCGGCGACCCGGAAGTTTGTAGTTAGTTGTTTGTAGTTAGTAGTTTGTAGTTGGTGGTTAGTAGTTGGAAGGTTTATGGTTGGCGGTTCATGGAAAAATCTACGAACTACGAAAGGCTGAACCATGAACAAAATATTGGTGACACGGTGACTTGGTAACTGGTGACAACTTTTGACTTATGCTATGCCTGCCCCGAAGTTTCGCGAAGCGAATAGTTCGGGGTGACTTGTGACCATTTATATGCTATAATGTCCCCCATTATGAAAAAGAGCGGATTTGTAGCCATATCAGGCAGGCCCAATGTAGGTAAGTCAACCATCCTTAACGGCCTTTTAAAAGAAAAGCTTGCTATCATCAGCGAAAAACCCGAAACCACACGCGATAATATCCGGGGAATACTCACTGAGGAGAACATGCAGATTATTTTTGTTGATACTCCGGGCATCCATCAGCCCAAGAATCTATTGGGCAAAGTTATGCTTACGAGAGCCCAGTCTTCGATAATGGAATCAGACATTATACTTCTAGTGACTGAAGCAAGGACTGCTCTTGGCGAGGAGGATAAAAATATCCTTTTTAGACTTCCCGATGCGGACAAAAAAGACAAACCGGTTATACTCGTTATTAATAAGGTTGATAGATTTAAAGATAAAGAGCGCCTTCTTCCCTTAATAGAGAAAGCTTCAAAAGAATATCCATTCGATGAGATCGTACCGATATGCGCTTTAAAGCAAAAGGACACGGTCAGGCTTCTTGAAGTAATAAAAAAATATCTGCCTGAAGGGCCACTTCTCTACCCGGAAGGAGAACTAACCGATAGAAGTGAAGAATTCATCATACAGGAACTTATACGTGAGAAAATATTGACAGAAACATATCAGGAGGTTCCGCATTCTGTTGCTGTTATTATAGATGAGATGAAAGAGTCTGAAGAAAAAGATGTTGATATTTTAGACATCTTCGCTACTATTTATACCGAGCGGCCCTCCCACAAAGCTATCATAATCGGTAAGGGCGGCGAAATGCTGAAGAAAATAGGTACACTTGCCAGAACTGATATCGAAAGCTTCTTAAACCGACGCGTCTATCTAAACCTCTGGGTGAAAGTAGCTGAAAAGTGGAAAAAAGACCCCGAAGCGCTTCGCGACATGGGGTATTCGGACTAAATGGTCATAGGTCACATGTCATAAGTCAAAAAAGTTCACAACCATGAACCATTTGCCTTCCAACTTCTAACTTCAAACAACAAGCTGCGGATATAATGACATGCTGCTAGACTTGAATGCCGCATTTATTCAGGTCTCGGCGGAGTGAATCCGGATCGGTAAACTGGTATGCTTTAAACCCCATTACCCTTGCCGCCTCTATAAGGTCTACTCTATCATCGGTATAAAATACTTCCTTGGACAAGACACCTGCTATTTTTAGGGCCTCTTTAAAAATTTTCGGGTTCGGTTTATTCTTCCCTACTTCATAGGAGACAACTAAAGCATCAAAATGTTTAAGAATATCGTATTCTTTTTTTATAAATTTGAAATGTTCTTCATTAGTATTTGAAAGAAGAATGATTTTTATATCTGGATGTTTGGTTTTTATGGTTTTTACTATTTCCTCTGTCTCCGGGAATGGAAGGAACATGCTGTTCCAGATTTTATAAAAATCCGGATACTTAATCTTTAACTTAAAATGCTTTACTGTCCTGGTGTAAAACTGGCTGGAAGTAAGGCTGCCCTCGTGGTATTTATCCATCTCTTTTGAGTTCATTAGATAGTCAAAAAATTTACCGTTATCAATTTTGCCGTACTTTGCTAGTTCTTCTTCCAGGGGTTCAATATTAAGTCTGACGATAACGTTTCCCAGATCAAAAAATATAGCCTTTATTTTTACATCTTTCATAGGTATTCCTCGCAAAACAAGTTTATACCTTTTTCCAGGATCTCCTTAGACCCTTCGTACTCTATCCTCACCAAGGCCTCTTCCGGCTTTAGCCATTCACCTCGGGAGATCTCCTCTTTTTGAATCTTAAGTTCTTCACCGCTCTCTGCCTTCACTAAAAAGATATGTACAACTTTAAAGATGCGAACACCCTTTAAAACATAACAGTACTCCTGTTTGCCTATTTCTTTAAGCGCTTCTAGGTTTTTGAGTCCCGTCTCTTCTTTAATCTCCCTTAATGCAGCAGTTTCAAGCGTCTCTCTTAGCTCTATATGTCCTTTTGGCCACGTCCAGTGGCCATAGCTATCTTCGATAAGGAGCACTTTAACGTCTCCCTCTTCCAGCTTTATTACAACCCCGCCTGAAGCAAAATGTTTTTCTGACAAGTTTTTCTCCTTAAGTAAGCTCTATAATAGTTTCATCAAAGTCATCGAAGTCCTGCAGACAATCGTCTTCCTTCGGCTGAAAAGAACTTTCAACTTCCCAGACTTCATAATCTTCGGCCGAAAGCTCTTCCAGGAACCGGCTTCTTCTGGCGATAACAGTCCCCAGCTGATAGTCGAATCTGGTCGCAGGATGCATAAGGTATAGATATTTTTTCGCCCTTGTTGCAGCTACATAAAATAGCCGACGCTCTTCTTCTATTTCGGCTTCATCGTTCATAGCTTTGGGGTGTGGAAACTGGCCTTCACAAAGCCCTATAATAAAAACGCTTTCCCATTCTAGCCCTTTTGCCTGGTGTATGGTCGAAAGAACGAGCTGTTCGTCTTCTTCTTCAGCCCCAAGAACGGTTTCACCCCGGAAATTTTCTCGTAAAGTTATATCGCTAAGGAAATCACTCGTTGACTTGTATTCATGTGAAAAGTTAACAAGTTCCCTAATGTCGTCTATTCTGTCTTTTGCGTTCTCATAGCTTGCCAGTACATGGGTTTCATAGCCCGCTTCCATTACAAGGTTTATCATCTCACCCGGCGTACTGCCTTCAGTCTCATCACCGGCAATAGACTCCATTATTTTTACGAATCTTTGATATCCTTTTTGGGCTTTTGGAGATACTACTTTATCAACACGGGTTTTTAGAAAACTTTTTATATTGCCGCTGCCTTTTTTAAAATGATCAAATATCTTTGAAGCATACCCCGGTCCTATTCCAGGGCAAAGTGTAAGAGCTCTCATCCAGGAGATCTCATCCGAAGGGTTAGCCAATATCTTTAAATAGGCCAGTACATCTTTAATGTGCGCCTGCTCAAAAAATCTTATCCCGCCCCTGACAACATAGGGTATACCTCGCTTAACAAGCTCCATTTCTAGTTCCGCTGACTGGTAATGAGCCCTGAATAGAACGGCTGCATCTTTGAGCTCTACGCCCTCTTCTCTCATTTCAAGAATTCTCTGCGCAACGAACCTTGCCTGGGAATAAAGATCTTTAACCTCTACAAGAACGGGCTTTTCAAAAGATTCATTAACAGCCTTAAGTTCCTTTTCAAACTGATTCATGTTATTAAGAAGTGAATCATTGGCAAGATCTAACACCTCTGGAGTAGATCTATAATTTGTTTCGAGTTTGAATATCTTTGAGCCTGGAAACTTCTTAGGAAACCTCAGGATATTTTCCACACATGCCCCGCGAAAAGAATATATCGCCTGTGCATCGTCTCCTACTACCAGAACATTTCTATGATGTTCGGCAAGCATATCAATGATTTGGGCCTGAAGAAAGTTAGTATCCTGATACTCATCCACCAGTATATACTGGAACTGCTGGGTAAATCTGGTCCTGGCTGTTGGAGTCTCTTCTATAAGTTCCTTCCATTTTAGAAGAAGATCATCGTAATCCATGGTGTTGGATTCTTTTTTCTTCTTAACATATACATCTTTTATGTTTTTGACCTCTTCCTCAAACTTTGAAAAATAAGGATACTTCTCCTCGAGAACCTTCTTTATTGTCTTATTGGTATTAATAGAAAAGCTTATAACATTCTGAATGATCTTAGGCTTAGGAAAACGTTCATCTTTCACTTTATCGTTGTATTTTTTCATACAGGCTTTTACGAGATCTTTCGAGTCATCCTGGTCAAGTATGCCGAAGTCTTTCTGGTATCCTAAGTGTTTCGCATACATCCTCAAGGATCTATTGCCTATATGGTGAAAAGTTCCGCTCCACAGGCCTTTTGGCTTGTATTTTAGAAGCATCTCCGTGCGGTCCTGCATCTCGCGGGCTGCTTTATTCGTAAAGGTCATAAGGAGTATATTCTGAGGAGGAACTCCCCTCTCCAAGAGGTATGCCAGGCGGTATATGAGTGTTCGGGTTTTTCCGCTTCCGGCTCCGGCCAAGACAAGACACGGACCTTCGGCGCCCGTAACAACCTGGTACTGCTGTTCATTCAGGTTGCCCTTAAAATCAATATGCGTCTCTATCTTGCCTGTTTCTTCGTGAAGAATATACTTTTTCATGTTTTGCGATTATAGCATAGTCTCTATCAATATTACAAATTAGATGTGATTAGGCGAATTGTTCTTTAATCCTTGGGCGGGTGAAGAAATACACTATGGAGAGTTCAAACAAAGTTACTATAACATTAAAAATAACGGCATACATATATGCTTGTCCATACAGGTTCGGGGGCACATTCACTTCACCGGATGAAAGAAATTCTTTAAAATTGGACATAACGAGGCGGCTTAAAAGAAATCCCAAGATAAGGCTTATAGTCGTAAGCACTACGACAACCCTCCTGGCCCAATCCTCCAGCTTTAGAACGGCCGTTCCGCAATATACCGAACATATACCATAAAGGAGTGTAAAAACATATAGTGGGATTACAGCGAAGCTCGAGAGGCCCTTGAACATTAAAGCGAATTGTTTATAATTACCTGCACCTAAAAGCGTATAAACTCCAAAAAATATAATCAGCGTCCCAAATAAACGTACGCCCCTACTTCTCTCCATTAATATCTTCCCTACTTTCCGGAGTAACCAACTCCCCAGATATCATCACAATATTCCTTAATAGTCCTATCGCTTGAAAACTTACCGGAATAGGCTGTATTTATGATAGATTTTTCTGTCCAGCTTTTTACGTCCTTAAAGGTCTCTGAAACCTTATCCTGAGTAAATAAATAATCTTCAAAATCAGCTAAAACCATATAATTATCGTGCCATAAGAGAGAATCGTACAAAGCCTTAAATATTTGCGGATCTTCTTGTGAGAAAAAATCTTTCTGTATAAGAGCAAGAATCTCTAAAAGCAAAGGATTCTTTTTTAGATAATCCTTTGGATAATATCCTTGTTCTTTTATTATTCTTATTTCGTCAGCTTTAAGACCGAAGATAAATATGTTATCCGGACCCACCTCTTCAGCTATCTCTATATTAGCGCCATCCCAAGTGCCTATAGTTAAGGCCCCGTTCAGCATAAACTTCATATTGCCGGTGCCTGACGCTTCCATGCCGGCAGTGGAAATCTGTTCCGATAGGTCGCTTGCCGGAAATATCCTCTCCGCAAGCGAAACATTATAATTTTCCAAGAACACGACTTTAAGTTTATCATTTACCTCAGGATCGTTATTTATAACATAGGCCACACTATTTATGAACTTTATGACAAGTTTGGCCATAGCATATCCCGGAGCGGCTTTACCGGCAAATATCGCGGTCCTTGGAACCATTTCAATGCCGGGATCATTTTTAATCCTTATATATTGTCCGACAAGATAGAACGCAAAGAGTATCTGTCTTTTATATTCGTGCATTCTTTTAACCTGGACATCAAAGATAGAACCGGGATCAACAATAATACCGTTCTTGTCTTTAATATATTTTGCAAGGACAAGTTTATTTTTCCTCTTAGCCTCTCTCCAACTATCCTGAAACGAAGGATCGTCTTTGTATTTAATGAGTTTTTTTATTTCCGATAGATCCTTGCACCACTTATCGCCTATTTTTTCAGTGATTAGCCTGGATGCCTCCATGTTGGCCTCTTTAAGCCATCGTCTTTGAGTTATGCCGTTTGTCTTATTGTTGAATTTTTTTGGGAAAAACTCATAAAAATCTTTAAAGATAGTTTTTTTTATTAAACCCGTATGTAATTCAGATACGCCGTTTACAGAGTGGGATCCAATAATACATAGGTTAGCCATTCTTATTTTTTTCTGAGAACCTTCTTCTATTATCGACATTCGTCCGAGCTTGTCGCTGTCTTTCGGATACTTGGTTGCAACCTCTCTCAAAAATCTCCTATTGATCTCATATATGATCTCGAGATGCCTGGGAAGAAGTTTCTCAAACAAATTAAGGGGCCATCCCTCTAAGGCCTCAGGCATAATTGTATGATTTGTGTAGCCGAAGGTTTTTACAGTTATATCCCAAGCCTTATCCCAATCGAGCTCTTCTACGTCCAGGAAGATCCTCATAAGCTCTGCGATAGAAACAGCTGGATGTGTGTCATTGAGCTGTATTGCCACTTTATCAGGAAATGCGGAAAAGTCATCGTTGTGCATCTTAAATCTTCTGATGATATCCTGAATCGAAGCTGATGTAAAAAAGTATTCCTGCTTTAGTCTTAATTCAAGCCCTTTGTATATATTGTCGCTTGGATAAAGCACTCTGGAAATATTCTCTGAGATGATCTTATTTTCACAGGCCTTGATATAGTCTCCATCATTGAAATACTCTAAATCAAACTCCTGCGTACTTCTTGCGGACCATAAGCGAAGATTATTAACTACATCATTCTCATACCCTGGAACGGGTGTATCATAGGCCATAGCCAGAATATCATTACTATCAACCCAATCCACCCTAAAATTCCCGTTTTTATCAACCCTTTTCAGGGTTTTTCCATAAAACTTTATCTTTAAAGTAAATTCGGGCCTCTCAAATTCCCAGGGATTTCCAAGGCTTAACCATTCATCGGGAAGCTCCACCTGATAACCGTTCACTATCTTTTGGTCGAATATACCATAGTCATACCTTATTCCGTACCCTGTTGCCGGTATGCCCAAAGTTGCCATAGAATCTAGAAAGCACGCTGCAAGCCTTCCAAGCCCTCCATTGCCAAGCCCGGCGTCTATCTCCTTTTCCAGCACATCGGTTAGCCCGAGACCCAGCTGGTGGACTGCTTCCTTGCTTTCTTCATAAAGCCCCAGATTAAGGATGTTATTCGCTAGTAGTCTTCCTAAGAGGAACTCCAGCGAAAGATAGTATACTCTTTTACTATTCTCATCATGATACCTCTGCTGGGTAAGGATCCATCTTTCTATAAGCATGTCGCGGATAGATAAAGCTAAGGACTGGAAATTGTCATATGCTGTTGCGGTATAGTGATCTTTAGCTAAAGAATACTTCATGTTATGCATAAAAGCGTTCTTTAGAGCCTCAACGGTAGAGCCTTTACCTGAATGATTATTGTTAGCCATATAGACTTTTCTTTCTAACCGATTATTTATGGGTTGATATGTTGAACTTCTATTTTACAATTAAGGGGCGGCTTAAAGTCGCCCCTTAATTATCTTGCGAAGAAGCATCCCTCGCCGGAATTATTTCTTCGAAATTTTATACTCCAAGTAGAGCCAATACATCTTTCAATTTGGCTGTAGCTAAACAGATGACTGTATCAGCACCGCCATAGTATACGAATAAAGTATCCTTGATAACAACTGCCCCGCATGAAAAAGTAACATTAGGAACTATGCCATGAACCTCATAATCAGTTGTAGGCTCGATAAAAGGTTTATCGTATCTAGCTATTACCTTGCCTGGGTCGTTAAGATCTAAAAGCGCAAGAGCTGCACGGTAATGCATGTTACGATCCACGGAATGGTAAATAACGAGCCATCCTTTTTCGGTTTTTATCGGAGGTGCTCCCCCGCCGATCTTAAAGTATTCCCACTCAAATTTGGGGCTCATCAATATCTTCTGGTTATCCCACGTCTTAAGGTCATCAGAATAAGCTATCCAGATATGCGGCGGTATCCTGTGGAGGAGAACATACTTACCATTTATCTTCTCGGGAAATAGCGATGAGTTTTTATTATCTACCATGTAAAAGGGATATATTCTCTCGCTCCAGTTCCATTTCTTATTTAAAAAATCCTCTACCGATATTGATGTTATACCTATCTGCACTCTATTTATTGGGAAAACCATGCCCATGTTATACCCATAAGCGGAATAGTTCAGATATATCCTGTCGCCTATGACACTCATGCGGGGGTCTTCAATCCCTAAACACTCCAAATCACTGTATGGATCCGGATAAAAAATAGGATAGTCCAATCTTTCATCAAATTTATACCCGTCCTTACTTGAGGCGTAACCCAAACGTGAAACACCTGTCTTTGAACCCTGTGCCCTGTAAACCATATGAACCCTGCCGTCTAAGTAGATGGTTGCGGCATTAAAGGTGAGTATGGATTCCCACGGATTTTCTTTTCGTGGAGCTAGAACCGGATTGCCTTCATATCTTTTTAAAGCCATATTATCTCCTCTGATTATTGTTTCTTTAAAAGTATATCAAACAGTTTAAGAAATCTATCCGCGGTAGGACTTGCGGCATTATCCTTAAGATAAAGCTCTATGGCTTTCTGCTGATCCTGATATTTTTCTCCTTTTTCAAAAACATCTACGAGGTTCTCTTCAAGATCATAATAGTGCCTGTATTTTATTACTTCTCTTCCGAAGGTGTAAACAAAATTAGACTCAAGCGCAATGGTCGGACATCCCGAACCCATACACTGGAAGATGGTGCTTCCTACGACTATTCCGGGATGAGAATGCTTATTGTATATCATACAATCAGCGGCATGGAGATACTCATAAAGCTCCTCCATACCCGGAGACTTTTCAATTATCCTCATATCGAACTTGACCCGGTCCTGGATCCTTTCAAATTCCTCAAGAACCGCTTCAACTTCGGTAACTACCACTAGACACAGATCATATTTTTCGCTTAACCTATCCAGAACAACAACGGTGTTGGCCGCATGCTTCGCTGCCTGACCGAACATGAGAACTATCTTTTTCTCCTTAGGTAGCC
>JAQBAV010000063.1:0-11279 GCA_032126595.1 Candidatus Omnitrophota bacterium
CTTTTTAAAGTAGAACAGAATAGAGCCGCATGTCACGAAGGGTATTTTACGTGTTACTTTAAAAGAATAGACGAAAACGGCGGGGAGAAAATAGAGGGAGAGAGAATCTTCGACCCCAAGGAAGTTTATAGGGACTAAAAGATGTACAGTTTGACAAAAGAACAATTTGTAGAGCTCGCAAAACAAGGAAACGTTATCCCTGTGTACAGGGAAATGCTTGCCGATTTTGAATCTCCACTTTCTGCATACTTGAAAGTAGAGTCAGGGGACTTTTCATATCTGTTAGAGTCCGTAGAGAGCGGTGAGCGTTTGGGGAGATATTCTTTTCTAGGGAGCAAGCCTTCACTTGTTATAGAGAGTAAGGATAAGAATATAAGCCTGCGAAGGGGCGAGAAAGTAGAGACATATGAAACTAAGTTAGACCCTATAGCTGAGATCAAGAGAGTGATGCAGGGTTTTAAATTTGTAACAGTGGATGGTCTCCCTCGTTTTTGCGGGGGATTAGTTGGATATATTGGGTACGACATGGTGAGATTTTTTGAAGATATTCCGGATCAGAATCCCGATGACTTTAATATGCCCGATATGCAGTTTGTGCTTACTGATACAATACTTATTTTTGATCATGTGGATCACAAAATAAAAGTCGTGTCTAATGCTATTGTTGATGGAAGCGCTGAAGAGGCCTATGAAGCTGCTATAGAAAAGATCGACCAGTTGGTTGAGAAACTCCAAAAGCCACCCGTACATTTTAAAAAGTCAGCTGGAAGCGCAAAGCATTCAGAGATCGAGTCGAACTTCTCAAAAGAAGAATTTGGAAAGATAGTCGAAGAAGCTAAAGAACATATTCGAGCAGGCGATATTATTCAGGTTGTCCTGTCGCAAAGATTTGAACGTAAAACAGATGCAGAGCCATTTAACATTTATAGAGCCCTAAGGTCGATAAATCCATCGCCGTACATGTATTACCTCAATTTCGGAGATTGCAGAGTTATAGGATCAAGCCCGGAGATACTCGTTAGATGTGAGGATGAAGTTGTTGAGGTAAGGCCAATAGCCGGCACCAGAAGACGGGGGAAGGATGAGGCCGAAGACATCCGCATGGAAGAAGAGCTTCTCTCTGACCCTAAGGAAAGAGCAGAGCACATTATGCTTGTAGACCTGGGTAGAAATGATATAGGAAGAGTTTGCGATTTTTCTACTGTTGTTCCGCGTGAAGTTATGAGGATAGAGAGATATTCCCATGTAATGCACATAGTTAGTGACGTCGAAGGCCGCCTCAGCAAAGGAAAAGATATTTTTGATCTTATTAGAGCCACCTTTCCTGCCGGAACAGTTACAGGGGCTCCTAAAGTTAAAGCGATGGAACTTATTGATAAATTCGAAAACAAAAGACGAGGTTCTTATGCCGGATGTGTTGGATATATAAGCTTCTCAGGAAATATGGATCTTTGCATAACCATAAGAACCGTGATCATGAAGGACAAGACCGCGTACGTACAAGCTGGAGCGGGCATTGTCTTAGACTCCGATCCGGCAAAAGAATATCTTGAGACGCAGAATAAGGCAAAAGCCATGATGAAGGCCATCGAGTTTGCTGAGGGAGGGCTGGAATGATTGTTGTTATAGACAATTACGATTCATTTACATATAACCTTGTTCAGTACGTTGGGGAGCTCGGAGAAGATGTTAATGTTTACCGTAACGATAAGATAACTGTAGATGAGATTAAGGCCTTGAAACCGGATTCAATAATTATATCTCCTGGTCCCGGCAGGCCCGCAGAAGCCGGGATATCGGAGGACGTAATAAGGGAATTTGAGGGAAAGGTTCCTATCCTTGGTGTTTGTTTGGGGCATCAGGCTATCGGCGAGGTATTTGGCTGCAGGATTGTAAGGGCAGACAAGATAATGCACGGCAAGGTAAGCGATGTTTATCATACGGGCGAGGGTATTTTTAAAGGTATCCCGGATCCATTTGTGGCCACCAGATATCACTCGTTGATTATTGATTCAGAGAGCCTAAAAGATCCGCTTGAAGTTATAGCGCGTACTAAAGATGAAGAGATAATGGCTATAAGGCATAAGGAAAAACCTATATGGGGCGTACAGTTCCACCCGGAGTCAATTTTGACTTTAGAAGGTAAAAATATTTTAAGAAATTTTCTTGAAATTAATCGTCATTGAAATGAGATTGATTCGTCCCCCGATAAAATCGGGGTTCTCGCAATGACGAAGGGAGATATAATGGATATCAGAGTAGCGGTCGAAAAGGCTGTAGGGCATCATAATTTAACCGAGGAAGAGACTCAGTCTGTTTTTAGTTCGATTATGGACGGGGAAGCTACGCCCGCACAAATAGCTGCATTTATAGTTGCCCTAAGGATGAAAGGTGAAACTGTAGACGAAATAACCGGGGCTGCCAGGGCAATGAGAAAGAAAGCTCTAAAAGTTTCTCTTCAGGGAATAAACACTGAGATCCTTGATACATGCGGAACCGGTGGGAGTGGGCTACATGCGTTCAACGTTTCTACTGTTGCGGCGTTTGTAATCGCAGGATGCGGAGTTAAGGTGGCAAAACATGGTAATCGCTCGGCCACAAGTATGTGCGGCAGCGCTGATGTTCTGGAAAAGCTCGGGGTTAAAATAGATGTTTCCGTTGAAGTTACTCAAGATTGTATCAACAAAATCAATATTGGTTTTATGTTTGCACCACTTTATCATAAGGCTATGAAGTTTGCGGCAGTTCCCAGAAAGGAAATCGGCGTAAGAACCATTTTCAATATTATAGGACCTTTAGCCAACCCGGCTTTTGCAACAACGCAGGTCCTTGGAGTTTATGATACTAGTCTAACAGAAGCTATGGCGGAAGTTTTAGGCCGCCTTGGAGTAAAAAGGGCATTTGTTGTTAGCGGTGAGGATGGGCTCGATGAGATCACTACTACGGCGATAACAAAAGTAAGTGAATTAAATAATGGAGAAGTGAACACATATTTTGTTGAGCCTAAAACTTTTGGAATGGATAAAGCATCTCTTAGTGATATAAAAGGCGGCACAACCGAGGAGAATGCTGAAATAGCTAAGGCGATTTTACAAGGAGAAAAAGGCCCCAGGAGAGATATAGTGCTCATGAACGCAAGCTTGGGTTTAGTTGCAGCCGGTAAGGCCGGGGATTTTATAGAAGGTGTGAAAATGGCGGCTGATTCCATTGATTCAGGTAGAGCCATGGAAAAACTTGAAGCACTTATCAAGATGACTAGTGAAGGGGCCGGATGATACTAACAAAAATTATTGAAGCAAAAAGAAAAGAAGTCGAGCGATCTCGGGAGCTTGTTTCCAAGAAGGACCTCAAGGAGAGAGCGTATCAGATGGGCATAAGGAGTATGTTTAAAAAGAGCATATCCCGGAAAGGTCACATTAACCTTATTGCTGAGATAAAGAAAAGTTCTCCGAGTAAGGGGGTTATACGCCATGATTTTAATCCTCAGCAGATCGCTCTTTCTTATCAGGCTGCCGGTGCTGCCGCTATAAGCGTTCTTACCGATGAAAGATTCTTTGATGGCAAGCTTGAGCATCTAAGGCAGGTAAGAGAGAGAGTTACCATACCCATCTTGAGGAAAGATTTTATTATTGATGATTATCAGATCTATGAATCCGCTGCTAATGGAGCCGATGCGATACTTCTTATAGCTCACATACTTACCCAGGAAGAGATCAATAGATATGTGACTCTGGCAAAAGAATTAGGAATGGATGTTCTCGTAGAGTCGCACAGTGAAGAGGATCTGGAAAAGGCAATAAATAGCCCGGCAGGCATTATTGGTATAAACAATAGAGATCTGAACGCTTTCAGCGTGGATATCGAGACCACACAGAGACTGATAAGGCTTATACCTGAAAACAAGATTATTGTTTCAGAAAGCGGTATCAAGAGCTACGAGCAGGTTATGTTCTTAAAAAGCTTAGGAGTTAATGCCGTTCTTATAGGCGAGACATTTATGAAAGTTGATAATATCGGTGAGAAGGTAAGAGAATTAATGAGGGAATGGTGAATGAGGCTTCAACTTATGGAATGCAATGAACATAAGTTGACCAGCCGAATTTAGTCCGAGCGAAGCGAGGAAAGGACTAAAAAGATTGAATTTTGCGCGGAAGACACTTTTTAAAGGAGTAAGTAAGTTTGGTGAAAATAAAGATCTGCGGTATAACGAATTTAGAGGATGCAGTAAAAGCCTTTGAGTTTAAGGCCGATCTATTGGGTTTTATTTTTATTGAGGGGACACCAAGATGCATCAGTCCGGACGATGCGAGAGATGTGCTCCTTAATCCCGCGGAAAAGCTATATACAAAGATAGGTAGTGTAGGACTTTTTTTGAATGAAGATATAGAAAAAATGGTTGAGATAATTTCTTATTGCGGTTTGGGTCATGCTCAACTACAAGGCGATGAATCACCGGGCGATTGCAGTGAGCTTAAGAGAAGGATTCATAAGCTGGAAGGCCCGGAGGACTTTAAGGTTATTAAAGTCTTTAAGGTCGGGGAAGATCTAATAAAAGGAGTTTACAGTCCGAGTGACTACAAGGACGTTGATTACTTCGTATTTGATACATATGATCCCAAAGAGGCTGGTGGAACTGGAGAGAAATTCAACTGGAATGCCCTGAAGAACCTTAGCATCAACAAACCATTTTTTATTGCAGGAGGGTTAAATCCTGATAATGTTTCCGAGGCTATCAAAACCGCCAAGGAAATAGATAATTTTTATGGAGTAGATACCTCTAGCGGTGTTGAAAAGGAAAAAGGAAAAAAAGACGAAAACCTTTTAAAGGAGTTTATACAAAATGCAAAAAACGCGTAAAGTGCCGAATGAAAAAGGATATTTTGGCGAGTTTGGAGGTAGGTTTATACCGGAAACCCTTATGCCGGCCATAAAAGAACTTACTAAGGCATATAAAAAGGTGTGCTCTAAGGCAAGCTTCAAGAAAGAGTTTAAGTACTATTTAGAAGAGTATGCCGGCCGGCCCACGCCGTTATATTTTGCTGAGCGCCTTACAAAGAAACTGGGCGGAGGTAAGATTTACATTAAGAGGGAAGACCTTCTTCATACCGGAGCACACAAGATTAATAACACTATCGGTCAGGCCATATTGGCACGGCAAATGGGAAAAACCAGGCTTATCGCTGAGACCGGCGCAGGACAGCACGGAGTTGCAACAGCCACTGTGGCAGCGCTTTTTGGTCTTGAGTGTGACGTGTATATGGGGACTGAAGATATTGAACGCCAGGCTCTCAATGTTTCCCGCATGAAGCTTTTAGGTACAAGAGTTATCCCGGTTTCCAGCGGTTCATGCACCCTTAAAGATGCCATGAATGAGGCGATCAGGGACTGGGTTACAAATGTACGAAACACACATTATGTTATAGGCTCAGTTGCCGGCCCTCATCCTTATCCTATGATGGTAAGGGATTTCCAATCTGTAATAGGAGGGGAGACGCGCAGGCAGATACTTAAACAAGAAGGACGCTTGCCTTCTTATGTTGTAGCATGTGTTGGTGGTGGAAGTAATGCTATGGGCATTTTTTACCGTTTTTATAATGACAAGAAGGTAAAGTTTATCGGCGTTGAAGCGGCAGGGTATGGATTAAAAAGCGGACAGCATGCAGCACCACTCGCTAAAGGCAAGGTAGGGGTATTACATGGAAGCAAGAGTTATTTGCTTGAGACTGAAGACGGCCAGATAAAACTAGCGCATTCGATATCAGCGGGATTAGATTATCCGGGCGTAGGGCCGGAACACTCATATTATAAGAAAATAAAGCGGGCAGAATATGTATCCGTTACAGATAAAGAGGCGCTTGAAGGGGTAAGACTCGCCTCAGAGGTAGAAGGAATAATTCCTGCGCTTGAATCTGCTCATGCAGTGTACTATCTAACGCGTCTTGCAAAGAAGACAAAGAAAAGTGATCTAATAGTTCTTTGCATGTCAGGACGTGGGGATAAGGACATGGACATAATAAATAAAAACATTAAGCTGTAAGGACAAGATATGAATAGAATTGATCAAACTTTTAAAGAATTAAAGAAGAATAAGAAAAAAGCCTTCATTTCATATATAACTGCGGGAGATCCGGATATTGCGAGCACAAAAAAAACAGTTAAAGCTCTTGCAAATGCCGGAGCTGATATTATAGAACTGGGAGTTCCATTTTCGGATCCCTTAGCTGATGGGCCGACCATTCAGAGGGCTATAGAACGTTCGCTAAAATCAGGAACTTCGGTTAAAAATGTATTTAAAATGGTTAAGGAACTTCGTAAGGATGTTTCTGTTCCATTTGTTTTTATGACGTATTATAACATTGTCTATAACTACGGAGTTTCAAGCTTTATAAAGGATGCAAAGAAAAGCGGCGTGGATGGTATAATCGTGCCGGATCTTCCAATGGAAGAGTCGGATGAGATAATAAGAATAGGGGATAAGGAAGACTTTTGCATAATTCTTCTTGCCGCACCCACAACGCCTCTTGATAGATTTAAAAAGATAGCGCAAGCTTCACGCGGGTTTATCTATTATGTATCTCTAACCGGTGTTACCGGCGCGAGAAAAGATCTCTCTAAAGATATCGATAAGCAGGTAAGAAAACTTAAGAAGCTTACCAAAAAGCCTATTTGTATAGGGTTTGGAGTATCAAATCCTCTTCAGGCGAAGACCATGGCTAAAGTTTCCGATGGAGTTATAGTGGGAAGCGCAATCATCAATGTCATCGAGAAATCGCTGTCATCTAAAAAAAGAATATCCGGCAAGGTTGAGATGTTTGCTAAGCCCATTGCGAGCGCTATTCATAGCGTATGACCCGGTGTCTTGGTGGCCCGGTGACTTAAATTAGTTAACCTGTTACCGGTTAACCAGTTAAGGTGAACGGGCAACAGGAAAACAGGCTAACAGGCAACTACATTTGACTTGTGACATTTGACTTTTGACATTTGACTTTTGACATTTGACTTATGACTGTAACAAAGGTATTTATATGCGCTACATGGGTATAGACCTGGGAACAAAATATATTGGTATTGCGGTAAGCGATGAGTCCGGCACGATCGCTCAAGGCAGAGGAGTGGTTGAAAGGACGTCTAACGCTGAAGCCGTCAAAAAGATAGAAGAGCTTATAGAAGAGTACGGTGTACAAGAAATTGTCATGGGACTCCCCCTGAACATGAACGGTTCACAGGGCGAAAGAGCCGAAGACAGCGTGCGTTTCGCCGAAAGACTGAAAGCGGCTACAGCTCTTGAAGTTAAATTATGGGATGAACGCCTAAGTACAAAAGAAGTCACGGATGTGATGATCAAGGCTTCTGTTCGCAGGGATAAAAGAAAAAAGAATGTAGATAAGCTCGCTGCACAGCTGATACTGCAGAGTTATCTTGATACCAAATAAAAAGGAAAAAAATGCAAAAAGAAAAATCCACAAAGAACGGACTTAAAGTTGTAACATCCCCCATGCCTGCTATGAACTCGATATCAATGGGTGTGTGGATAGGTGTTGGCGGAAGATATGAATCCGCCAGACAGAGCGGTATAAGCCATTATGCTGAACATATGCTTTTTAAAGGTACTAACAGCCGGAGCACCAAAGGTCTCAAAGAGGCTATTGAAGGCGTAGGTGGTTCGTTTAATGGCTTCACTTCGGATGAAGTCACCTGTTATATGGTAAAGGTCCCCGCAAAGTATATGGACCTGGGAGTTGAGATACTTTCAGATATGGTGCTTGACCCCAAGTTTGATAAGGGCGATCTTGAAAGAGAAAAGAGTGTTATATGTGAAGAGATAAAAATGTACCAGGACCAGCCTGCAGATCACGTTATGGAACTATTGGGCGGGATAATGTGGCCGGACAATCCCCTGGGCAGACCTCTAACGGGCACCGTAAAGACCGTAAAAAGCTTTACAAGAGATGAGATTATCAAATTTAAGGAAGAGAGCTACCATCCCGGCAATATGGCCTTTATTGTGGCTGGGAATGCAAAACCGGAGAAGGTCTTTGAGAGCGTTAACAAAAGATTTTCACACTGTAAGAAAAAGAAGAACCTTTCGTTTGAGCCGCCCAAGCTAAATCAGAAAGCTCCAAAGCTAAAGATTGTGAAGGGTGACAGCAGTCAGACCCACATTGCTTTCGGGTTTCCAATCAAAGATAAGGATAAGCGGGAGAGATTTGCAATAAAGCTTATGAATGTTATCCTTGGAGGTAATATGTCCTCCAGGCTTTTTGAAGAGCTTAGAGAGAAATACGGACTTTGTTATGATATTTCATCATCTTATAAAAGACATAGCGATATCGGAGAAGTAAACATACATGCAGGAGTTGATCCTAAGAAGGCGATCAAGTCAGTTGTCGCGATATTGGATGAACTGAAAAAAATAAGAGACATGGGCGTAACGGAGGATGAGTTGGTGCGCGCCAAGGAATTCGCTAAAGGACAAACACTTTTATCTTTGGAGGGAACGTCTACAAGGATGCTCTGGTTGGGGGACAGACTTATGGTTCACAACAATATTCCTGATATCAAAGAAATTTTAAAGAATGTTGATAGGGTTACCTGTAAAGATATAAGCTGCGCATGTGAGAGTATATTTAATTCATCTAATACCAACCTTGCTATGATAAGCAGTCTGAGCGCAAAAGACAGAAACAAAATAAGAAAAGAAGTAGATAAATTATGAGGGGCTCATTCCGACTGACCAAAATTTTTGGCATAGACATTGATGTGCATGTCTCCTTCTTTTTACTCCTGGCTTTATTTTTCTTTTTTATGGGAGCAAAAGGATTGGTTTTGATAGTTGGAGTATTCTTCTTTGTTACAGTGCACGAACTATGTCACAGCCTGGTGGCGCTTCACTTCGGAATAAAGGTAAAACGTATTACACTTCTTCCGATAGGGGGAGTGGCATCAATGTCGGGGGCTCCAAAGAAGCCGTATCAGGAACTATTAATATCCATAGCGGGACCGGCGTCCAACCTGATCGTAGTAATATTGTTTTACTTTCCACTCTTGGCTTTTTTGGGAAAGTCTACCCTGATGTATCCACTTTTAGTGATTACGGGACAGGCAAAGTTTGGTGCGGATTTTAATGTTATCGCGCATATTTACTGGCTTAATCTGGTTCTTGCAGTTTTTAATATGATACCTGCCTTTCCAATGGACGGAGGCAGGGTCTTAAGAGCTCTTCTTTCTTTTAAAATGGGCCACAAAGAGGCGACTAAGATAGCAGTAAGATTCGGGCATATTTTTGCAATTTTATTCGGATATTTGGGCTTGGTGCACGGACATATCATACTGCTTGTTATAGCGGTTTTTATATACATGGCAGCGTCTTCGGAAGGTATGCAGGTTGACGTTCAGGAGTCTCTTAAGATGTATTCAGTAAATGATGTCCTGGCCAGGAATTTTGTGCAGGTGACCAAAGATATAACTCTTTCAAAGATATTAGAATTCATGTTCCATGCGCATCAGGAAGACTTTCCCATAGTGGAAGACGGAAAACTTCTGGGGCTTGTTACCCGTAGAGAGATCATTCAAGCTCTTCATGTTAGAGGTAAAGAAGCTACTGTCGGAGAGGTTATGCGAACAGATATTCCTCCCGTTGGCGCGGCGACAAGACTCCATGTTGTACAAAAACTATTTATAAAACATAACACCAGCGCTATGCCGGTTGAAAAAAACGGCAAGATAGCGGGGGTTGTTACGATAGATGATATAAACAGAGTTTATTTAATGACCAGTGAAGCGCTTGGGTATCACCGGTAGGTTTATAAGGAAGGTTTAATATGGAAGAAAATAAGATTCTTATTGCGCCGAGCATATTATCTGCGGATTTCTCGAGGCTCGGGGAAGAAATTAAGCTAATAGAAAAAGCTGGAGCAGATTGGGTTCATGTGGATGTTATGGACGGACATTTTGTTCCGAATATAACCATAGGACCGCCTGTTGTAAAAAAGATAAGAAGGACAACAGATCTATTTTTCGATGTTCATTTAATGATTTCAGAGCCTGCAAGATATATAGACGCCTTCAGTGATGCTGGCAGCGATATGATTACTTTTCATGTTGAGGCAGATGATGACGGCGATGAAGTTATATCAATGATCAGAGCCAAGGGCAAAAAGGTCGGTATCACGCTTAAGCCGGGCACATCTTTTAATGTAATCGAACCTTATCTAGACAAAGTAGACATGGTGCTTGTTATGACTGTAGAGCCCGGTTTTGGGGGGCAGTCTTTTATGGAAGACATGTTAGAGAAAGTTGTAGAGCTAAAAAAGAAGTTCAAGGGGTTTATACAGGTTGACGGTGGCATAAACAGTGAAACAGCAGTAAAGGCTGTTAATGCCGGCGCGAACGTGCTTGTGGCGGGATCATACGTGTTCGGGAATAAGGATTACGCCAAAGCAATAGAAAGTTTAAGAGTGTAGTGACGGAAATGTCAGAGGTAAGCTATAAGCTTTAAACTGTAAGATATGGATAGCAGGTATTGGTAATTACGCAGTTGGTGGTTTATGGAAGAAATCCATGAACAATGAACTCTGAACAGCCGAACAAAAAATGTGGCTTTGCGACTTTTTAAAAAGGAGAGGATATGTCGAAGATCAAATTTGGCACAGATGGATGGAGGGCCGTTATAAGTGAAGATTTTACATTTGAAAATGTTGCCATTGTAGGGCAAGCCATAGCGGACTTCATAAAAAGTGAAAAAAGCGCTATTTATAAAAAGCGAAAGGTTGCGGTTGGGTATGATACAAGATTTCTTTCCAAAGAATACGCAGAGATAATCTCTTCAGTCTTGGCAGCTAACGGTATAAAGGTAGTTTTATCTGAAGCATCATGCACAACGCCCAGCATTTGTATTTATATAAAGGATAAAAAGCTATCGGGCGGCGTAATGATAACTGCAAGCCATAACCCGGCCAATTATAACGGCATCAAGTATAAGGGCTTTTTTGGCGGATCCGCTGGAAGCGATATTATAGACAAGATCGAAAAGAAGCTTAAAAAGTCAAAAGTAAAATCGCTTGATATAAAAGAGGCTATAAAGAAGAAAATGGTCTCTAAGGATAATTTTGTAGAGATGCAGACGAAGTGGATGAGAAAGTATGCAAATATGAGAATTCTTAAGAAGGCCAAAATGAGAGTTCTTGTTGACTCAATGAACGGGACAGGTCTGGAACATCTAAGAGAGGCAGTAAAAGGAACGAACATAAAACTCGACTTTATTAACTCGGAGTATAACC
>JAQBAV010000064.1:0-9437 GCA_032126595.1 Candidatus Omnitrophota bacterium
AGTTTTTCAAGTCTTGATTCGTGAAATTTTTCACAAACTTTGTAGCCTTCACTTCTATGGAACATGATGACTCCGAAGTTATTTTACAACTGAACTCTTATGTGAATTTAAGCTGTTATTGGAATAATAACGACATATTGAAAGAACAGTTATTTGTAAGATAAGTTGGGAGTAAATAAGTCCCGATAAAATCGGGACTTATTTACATTTTGAAGCGTTCACCTAGGTAGATCTCTCTTGCCTTTGGATCATTTATAAGCTCTTCTTTGTTGCCTGAAATAAGTATCTTGCCTTCATACATAATGTACGCCCTATCGGTTATTGTAAGTGTCTCTCTTACATTATGATCTGTAAGCAAAATGCCTAACCCCATATCCTTAAGCTCTTTAATAACTTCCTGACAATCATACACCGCTATCGGATCTATTCCGCTGAAGGGCTCATCCAAAAGGATGAACATCGGATTAGTAACCATTGTCCTGGTTATTTCCAGGCGCCTTCTTTCACCGCCGGAAAGAGTATATGCCTTATTTTTCCTGAGGTGTGCTATTTTTAGTTGGTTTAGAAGATTATCCAACTGCCTGAGTCTTTCTTTTTTAGGGAACCCTAGCGTTTCCATAACAGCCATTATGTTTTCTTCGACGGTAAGCTTTCTGAATATTGAGGGCTCTTGCGAGAGATATCCTATCCCCGAACGCGCTCTCTGATGTATAGGGAAATTTGTTATATCTTTCTTGTCAAATATAACCCGGCCTTTGTCAGGTGTAATAATGCCTGTGACCATATAGAAAGAGGTTGTTTTTCCGGCTCCGTTGGGGCCTAAAAGGCCGACTATCTCGCCTCTTCTTACATTTATGCTGACATTATTAACGACCCTTCTTCCTCCGTATTCCTTTACCAGGTCTCTTGTTTCAAGTAAATGCATATCTCCCCCTATTAAAATTTATTAAGCTCTTCTATTTCCTGAGGATCCAGTATTACCCTGGCTCTTCCGGTAAGCTTAGCATGTCTTGTACTGTCTGTATATACTGCTTTTTCACAAAGGGTATAGCTTCTTCCCTTCTGAACCTTTACATTACCATCAGCTTCTACTTTAACCAGCTTGTTAGACTCCGGGTCGAAATAAACAGTAAGTACGTCGGAAAAAAGCTTTCCCTCTTTATCTCTTACCTTTACATTGTCTCTGAATACTGCTGTGCTATCGCCATAGTTAACCTCGAGAGAACCGTCGCATTTGACTTCCGTATCAGGCTCTATAGTTACTTCAACATTTTTTTTAAGAATAGCTCTCTGTTCTTCTGAGTTAGCTAGAGCGCCCAAACCTTTGGCTTTCATTTTTTCATGCTCAATATACACAACATCTTCGGAAGATATCTCTTTTGTATTCTGCGACCATTTGGCGCTCTCACTTGTGAGAACCACACCCTGATCATTGACAACTTTTACATTCCCAAAAAGCTCGACCTCACCCTTACTCCTTCTGTAGGTTCCCCTATCCGAAGATAAGTCAATTTTTCCGCTCTCCGAAAAAGCATAGGCCTTTAGATCATTCAGTCTTATTTCATTTTCAAATATTTCAGCAGTCTTTCCCTCCAGGTGCCATGATTTAATGCCTCCTGCAGTGCGCCCATCAATACTAAAAGAAAGCACCTTCTGCTCAATCTGTTTCACATCCTCAGCTCTCTCTATAGCTGCCTGATTCGCCAGCTTAGATTTTTTTGCTTTATCCATAAGTTTAACGCCCACCATTAAAACAGTGACGGCGACTATTAATACTATGATTTTTTTCTTCATATCCTACTTTTGTCCGGGTTGCGTCTTCCACCTGTTATGCAGCCATACCCATTGCTCCGGATATTCTCTAACATATTTTTCAAATACATCAGTCCATGCCTGTGTACACCTTTTTACATCTTCTTCTTTGTTGCCTGTTTTATCAAATGTTACCGGTTTCTCAATAACAAGTTTATACGTATTATCTTTATTTCTTATCATAAAGCTTGGCAGGATATCCACACCGGTCGTTATAGCCAGCCTTGCCGGCGCTGTTGGAGTATACGCAGGCCTTCCAAAAAGATCAACAAATACACCATCAACGCTCTCTACATTTTGATCAGCAAGCATCCCTAAAGGTTTTCCATCCCTTAAAACTCTCAATATCTTTTTAGGAGATTCATCTCTATAAATTATTCCGGTATTAAATCTCGCGCGCATCCTGTTTATCAACTCATCGTACTTGTGAAAATATAGCCTTCTCGCGATAACCGATCCATTGTACCCGGTTATCGCTAAATATGTTAAAAGAAATTCCCAGTTTCCAAAATGTGAAGCCAGAAAAATAAGGCCATTTCCCTTAGCCATCGCATTATCCAAATATTCTTTACCCTCTTCCCTGGTTACAAGACTTTTAATAGTTTTTTTTGAGAGTGAATTAACTTTTACCCAGTCTGCACCATTTTTAGCTAAGTTAATAAAGACATCTTTTGCTATTTTGTTATTTTTTTGGGGGTTATCCCCCAGCGAACGATTTAAGTTATCAATCGCCATATCTCGATACTTAGGAAGAACTCTAAAAGCTATCCTTCCTAAAAATGCTGCTAGAGCTAGACTTATAGTGCGTGGCAGTAGACTAGCCATAAAGAGCAATATCCTTAAATAGTAATAGATGTGGTATCTTCTCGTCTTTATTTTCATATATTGTACTGTGCTTCAACGGCAGTTGTTATCCCGCCGCGAACATTAAAAACACCTTTTACCTTCATCCATCTTGGTTTAGAACTTTTTACCAAGTCTTCAAGCATTCGGTTAACAACATGTTCATGGAATATGCCCATATCCCGATACGCTAAAAGATACTCCTTAAAAGATTTTAGTTCAATGCATAGCTTATCCGGAGAATACTCTATATACAGGTGAGCAAAATCCGGAAGTCCTGTTTTTGGACATACACACGTAAATTCCGGGGTATCCATCTTTATCACATATTCTTTATCAGGATATTTATTCTTCCATGTATCTATTTCAGGAAGTTTCTTCTTTCTTACATCTTCCTGCAAGGCTTTATATGTCCTCTTTTTAACCATAACTTTCTCCTATTTTATGCCGACAAGCTTATGGGCCTGCCCCATTATCATAACATCTCTGGAGGTTTCTTTTTCGATGTACCCCTTAAAGAAAGAAACCATTTCTCTGTCAGATTCTTTTACCCTTGCCTCTATCGGTGTGACCGGCTGAAGAACAATAGTGCAAGTCTTGTTCTCTTCGGCTATTATCTCGGTCATAGTCTTAATGTCTTCAATGCTTGTCGCATCAGTAATGACTGCCTTAAGTATGAGCTCCTGCCCGCCTACCGCTTTTAAAAACTCCCTATGAGCTTCCCAAACGGGAGTTTTGTCTTTTGTTGAAGAAGGAAGTTTAAAGTCCATTGCTATTATGTCTACCAAACTGCCTACCTTTTTAAGCTCTTCAGCCAAAGTGCCATTGGTTTCAAGGTATATCTTTTTGGCGCTTTGCGCCTTAAAGATCGTAAGAAAATCTTTTAGAAAATCCGCATAAAGAAGCGGTTCCCCGCCAGTAATAGACACCTCGTTATAATCGTCTCCAAAATCAAGAACCTTATCTAATAGTTCTTCTTTTGTAAAAGTCTTATATTTTTCCAGGCTTGTATCACAGAAAATGCATTTAAGGTTGCACCCGTAAAATCTTATAAAAATCTGGCGGCTACCTAAAAATGTGCCTTCGCCCTGATAAGATAAAAATATTTCTGATACTTTAGCTTCTTTCATATTTATTAAACCCGTTTTGGCAAATTATTTTCATATTATGCGAAAAACGGTTTTACCTCTTTCCTTTCCCGCTATTTAGTGGATCTTTTACACCTGCTTCCTTAAATGCCTTCTCCCTAAAGTAACATGATTCGCACTTGCCACAAGGCTTTTCTTCGTTTCTGTAACATGACCATGTGCGTTCAAAGGGAACCCCGAGATGCGCACCTAACTCAACTATCTCTTTTTTAGTTTTATCGATTACGGGGGTTACTATCTTCACCTCTTTTCCTTCATGTCCTCTTTTTGTCCCTTCTTTTACTGCCTCACGGAATTTGTCAAAAAAAGAGCTTCGACAATCAGGGTAATTGGAAAAATCCAGCTGGTGAGCCCCTATAAATACAGCATCCGCATCTATCGCCTCGGCATAAGACACTCCATAGCTTAAGAAAATTATATTCCTTGCGGGTACATATGTTGCAGGGATATCATCCCCACCGGTTACTTCTTGGGCATCAGGAATAGAAACATTATCATCGAGCAGCGCACTCCCCTTCCAGGGCAGGGAAATATTCATGATGATATACTCACACCCGGACTCTTCGGCAAGTTTTTGTGCAAATTCGATTTCTTTATCTGCCTTCTGTCCATAGTAAAATATGAGCACATGGCACTCATGATCCTGCTTTGCAGAATAAAGCGTAACCGCAGAATCCATTCCTCCGGATAATAAAACTACTGCCTTTTTCATATTTTAGTCCTCAGCTTTCAGTTTTCAGCTAATTTTATAGATTTTTTCCTATAAAATCCGGTTTCTGACATCTGATTTCTGATGGCTATTGTGAATACGTAGCCGACGAAGTGTCTGTCTCCCAGACTGTAACATCAAAAATGTTCAGCCCTGGCTCTTCCCCAGACATCTTGTCGTAAATATATTTTGCAATATTTTCTGAGGTGGGATTTACACTCTTAAAATAATCTAAATCATTCAAATATTTATGATCAAGCTCAGAAATGATGTTTTTGAGAACCTTCTTTAAATCCTTAAAATCCATGACCATGCCTAAACTGTTCAACTCTTCTGAGCATGCTTTTACTTCAACCTTCCAGTTATGTCCATGAAGGCTTTCGCATTTGCCCTTATATTCCCTGAGATTATGTGCGCTATTAAACTGTGCTGTAACTTGAATTGTATACATAAGCAATTTTCACACGCTTTACATTTACCTGTGACATGCCTGCCCCGAAGTTTCGCGAAGCGAATAGTTCGGGGTGACTTTGGAACTTTGTGTCCTTTTATTCGTAATACGGCTTCATGATCTTGTCCCACTTGCCCTGAGCCTTCAGGAGAAGGTCACATACTTCCCTAACCGCACCTCTTCCACCTCTTTTTTCTGTAATAAAGTGAGCAAAAGGCTTTACCTCATCCATTGCGTTGGGTGGACATACCGCTAGTCCTACGCGTGTTAATACCGGTATATCTATAACATCGTCTCCTACAAAACAGATGGACTCGTCGTCTATGTTAAAAGTTTTGCGGATATCTTCAAGTGCCTTGATCTTATAATGAAAGTTGTGATACACTTTATCGATCTTAAGCTCCTTAGCTCTTTTGGTAACAACACGTGAAGCTTTGGCTGTAAGTATAATGGTTCTAAAGTCAGCTCGCTTTAATAATATCAGGCCAAGACCGTCATTCACATTAAAATTTTTGATCTCGTCCCCATAATTGCCATAGACTATTCTTCCGTCGGTCAAGACGCCATCTACGTCAAGAACTAATAGTTCTATTTTCTTGGCTCGATCTATAACTTCCTGTGAATATTTCTTTTTAATCTTTTCCATTTTTCCCTCTATAGATAAAAAACTGTTTATACTCTGGCGCTTTCTAGACCAACCCGGCCTTCAATATATCTTGTACGTCTAAAATACCTACAACGTACCCTTTCTTATCGACAACCGGTATCTCATCAATCTGCCTATCTCTTAAGACCTCGAAGGCTTCAGCTGCAAGACGGTCTTGTGTTATGGTTCGAGGAGATGCTGTCATAACGTCGCCGACTTTCTTGCCTAAAAGAGCTTCTCCGTCTTCAAAATGTCTTCTTAGATCTCCATCGGTAAAAATACCTACAAGTTTATTCTTACTATCCACGATGCAGGCACTCCCGGCCCTCATCTTAGTTATCTTCAGAAGAACATCTTTGACCTTGGTATTCTTTTTTACTATTGGAGTATCAGCTTTTTTGCGCATAATATCTTCAACTCTAAGGAGTAAGCGCTTTCCTAGTGCTCCGCCCGGGTGATAGAGAGCAAAATCTTTTGCCTTAAAACTTTTTCTCTCGAGAAGCGCTATAGAAAGCGCATCTCCCAGAGCAAGCATAGCGGTAGTGGAAGTAGTCGGCGCAAGCCCCATGGGACAGGCTTCGGAGTCTACTGCGCTATCAATAACAAAATCGCTGTTTTTTGCCAGGGTGGATTTAATGTTGCCTGTTACGGCGATAAGTTTTGCCCCTATCTTTTTTATTATCGGAAGAAGCTTAACGACTTCTTCTGTTTCGCCGCTATTTGAAAAAGCTATAATAACGTCTTGCTTAGTTACCCTGCCTAGATCTCCGTGAAGAGCTTCAGCCGGATGAAGATATAGCGACGGCGTGCCCGTAGACGCCATAGTTGCTGAAACTTTCTGGGCAATAAAACCTGGTTTGCCCATGCCGGTTACGATAACTCTGCCTTTAGATTTTGCAATAAGGGTAACTGTTTTTTCAAAATCCTTATTTATTCTTTTAGCAAGCTTGGCTATCGCCTTCGACTCATTTATCAAAACTTTCTTTGCTATTGAGACGCTCATTAGTGTCTCACCGCCTTTTCAATTTTCTTGATAGACATGATAAAGTCTTCCAGTTCATCCATTTTTAGCATATTTGCCCCGTCGCTTAACGCCTTGCCCGGTGACTCGTGAACTTCTAGAAACAAAGCATCAGCTCCACAAGCGATAGCTGCCATTGAAAGTGGAAGTACAAATTCCGTATCCCCGCCGCTTGAAGTGCCCTTACCTCCAGGCATTTGCGCTGAATGCGTGGCATCATAAACAACCGGATACCCGGTCTGGCCCATAATAACTATGGATCTAAAATCATTTACAAGCATATTGTAACCAAAACTTGATCCTCTTTCAGTCAGCATTATATTTTTATTTCCGGTAGACTCGATCTTTTTTACAACATTATCCATTTCCCGGGGAGACATGAACTGCCCTTTTTTAACGTTCACTGTTTTTCCAGTTTTTCCTGCTTCTATGAGTAGGTCTGTCTGCCTGCACAAAAACGCCGGTATTTGTAAGACATCTAAAACTTTTGATGCTTTTTCTATTTCTTTAGTTTCGTGTATGTCGCTTAAAACGGGGACGCCTGTCTTTTTCTTGATCTCTCCCAATATGTCTAATCCTTCATCTATCCCGGGGCCCCTATAGGAACCAATGGAGCTTCTATTGGCCTTATCATAGCTAGCCTTAAAAATAAAAGGGATCTTACACTTATCGGCAATAGCCTTTATCATCTTTGCGTGCCTTAAAGCACTCTCCCTGGACTCTATAACGCAAGGGCCGGCAATCAAAACTACAGGACTATTCTCCCCTAAATTTATATCACCTATTTTTATATCTTTCTTCTTCATGCTTATTAGTCCTCTAGGGGTTCTTTTTTCATTATATCCCTGACCCGCTCAAGATCCTCTTCGGTATCCACGCCTATTGTCTCATACCTCGTCTCAATGGTTCTTATTTTATATCCATGCTCTAAGACTCTCAGCTGTTCTAATTTTTCTTCTTCTTCAAGCGTGGATTTAGGCAAATTAGTATAAGTAAAAAGGAATTCCTTCGTGTAGGAATATAAGCCTATATGCTTAAAGTATCTATTGCTTATGTCCGCGGAGCCCGACAAAGATCTATCATCGCCTTCTCTCACTGTAACACAAGGTATCGGGCTTCTTGAAAAATAAAGTGCGTATCCTTTTCTGTCAACCACCACTTTAACAACGTTTGGATCGGTCACTTCTTCTTTTCGGTGTATCCTTTTAATTAGGGTTGCCATTTGGACATTGGGCTCATACTCAAAAATCTGGGCAAGTTCATCTATCATAAGTGGATGTACAAGCGGCTCATCAGCCTGTACGTTTATAACTATATCCGCATCCATAGAGTTAACTACTTCGGCGATTCTGTCGCTTCCCGAAGGCTGTTCAGGTGAGGTAAGTACTGCCTTTCCACCAAAAGACTCGACTTTCTTTTTTACCCTCTCTGTATCAACGGCCACTATAACCTCGTCGACAAGATGAGCTTTCTTAACCCTCTCCCAGACATGCTGCAGCATGGGTTTACCATTAATGTCTGCCAGAATTTTTCCCTTAAGTCTGGTAGAGTGCCATCTAGCCGGGATAACGGCTACAACTTTCATCGTTTAGCCTTTCTGTTAAGCTTTTTCAGTCCACTCAAAAGTTCATCGCTATAGATAGGCACTACACCGGATTTGCCTACAACAATTCCAGCAGCACAGTTGGAAATACCGGCAGCAGTTTTTGGTGAGGCCCCGCTTATAACGGCAAGAGTGTACGTTGCAATTACTGTGTCTCCGGCACCTGAAACGTCAAACACATCTTTTGCAAAAGTAGGAATATGGCATGGCTTTTTGCCTGCCTGAAACAGCATCATGCCCTTCTCACCCAGAGTAATTAAGGCCGCTTTTAGCTTGAGCTTATTAAGAAACATCTTCCCGGCCCTAATAAGATCTTCATCTTTTTCCAGACTAAAGCCTGCAAAATTTGCCGCTTCATGATGGTTCGGCGTAACAACACTGACCCCTTTATAATACTCAAAATGGTTTTCTTTGGGGTCTACGGCTACCATTTTATTTAATTTCTTGGCAAGTTTTACAACTTTGCTTATCAAGTAAGGAGTAATAAGGCCCTTTCCATAATCTTCAATTATTATACCATCAACGCTTTCAATATTTTTGCATACATAATTAATAACTCTATTTAAAACTTTTTTACTTAAAACATCGGAGCTTTCTCTGTCTATACGAACTACATGCTGGTGTCTGTGGCTTGCTATAACTCTCGACTTAAGAATAGTTTCTCTTCCGGAATCTACGACAAGGCCTCTGACATCTATGCCCTCTTCTTCAAGCTGTTCTTTTAATATTTCAGCTCTACTGTCTTCTCCTACAACTCCAACCATAAGTACGCTCGCGCCAAGTGTAGCTAAATTAGTTGCTACATTGCAGGCTCCGCCCGGCATATAATTCTCTTTATCAACCTTAACTATAGGGACGGGGGCTTCCGGAGATATTCTTGAAACATCTCCCCATATAAAGTGATCCAGCATAAGGTCGCCTATAACCATAAGCTTTTTCTTATGAAATTTTCCCACTATATTAGCCAAAGTTGAGTATCTTTCCATATTTACCCGTCTCTTAAGTTATGTATATATTATTATAATTATTAAGCGGTTATTTTAGCATGCCGCTTCATTTAATGTCAACTATGCAAAGGCGCAACCTCTCTAAAGCCGCGAAGTCGCAGAATTGTATTATAAACAAACCGGGTTTGGGGAATACCCTCAAACCCGGTTCAAAATATTAATTCAAGCTATTATATATGTGCGTTGATTTTTGCCAT
>JAQBAV010000065.1:0-4235 GCA_032126595.1 Candidatus Omnitrophota bacterium
GGTTTTTAGAGGAGTTTTACCCAGGAACCACACACAATCATTGGACGCAGCTAAACTTTTAAAGATTCCCTTTATGTGCTGCCATACAGGTTCAGATAATTGTGTAACAACCTACTTGCAGAAAATATTGGACAGCAAGAAGCCGAAAAAGCTTAAAAACGTTCTTGCTATACTAAAATCTATTCCGGAATACAAAGAGGGCATGAAAGTTGGCGCAGGCCCTGTGCTGTTTGCCGGAAAAGAGACTGATGATGCCGGCAAGATATTCGTAGATATGACGGGCGGTACTTCAGGCCCGGACAAGCTGATACCACGTATATCACAGGCCGGAGTTAATACTTTGGTGAGCATGCACTGCCGGGAGTCCGCATACAAGCTAGCCAAGACAGAGTTTATGAATCTTGTTATAGCCGGACATATTTCAAGCGACACCCTGGGCCTTAATCTCCTTTTTGATGAAATTGAGAAAAAAGAAAAACTAAAATTTATTGAATGTTCCGGATTTAAACGTATTAGAAGATAAATATGGGAAGAGTCCCCCAAGAGATAATTGATCAGATATTAGATAGAGTTGATATAGTTGAAGTAATCGCGGGTTATATACAACTAAAAAGACTGGGCCGGAATTTTAAAGCTTGTTGTCCTTTCCACACTGAAAAGACTCCGTCATTTGTAGTAAGCCCTGATAAACAGATATATCATTGCTTTGGATGCGGAGCCGGAGGAAACTCGATCGGCTTTGTTATGAGTTATGAAAATTTGTCGTTCCCGGATGCGGTTAAGATGATGGCGGCTAAGGCCGGAGTCGAACTCAAGAACTATCAAGAAGAGGAGCCCGGGAAAGCCTCTTTAACGAAAAAACTTTACGACGTCAACAGTGTGGCGGCAAGTTTTTACCAGGGCAATCTAAAAACCGCGAGCGGCAAGCAGGCGCTTGAGTATCTAAAAAATCGGGGATTTGATCAAGAAGTAATTAGTGAGTTCAAGCTTGGATACGCCCTCAAAGAATGGGAATCGTTCAGACACTATGCGGAAGTCAAAAAGGTGCCGATTGACATTCTTAGGCAGGCCGGTCTTGTTATACAAAGCGATAAGGGCAAGAAAGATTACGATAGGTTCAGGGGAAGGATAATATTCCCGATATTTAATGAAAGAGGCTACATCGCAGCTTTCGGGGCGAGGGTTATGGATAACTCTCTGCCAAAGTACATTAATTCTCCAGAAACTTCGATATACAGTAAAAGCAATGTGCTTTACGGCCTGAATTTCGGAAAGAAAGAAATAAGAGATGCCGGATATGTGCTGATAGTCGAGGGGTATATGGATGTAATCATACCTTTTCAGCATGGAGTAAAAAATGTTGTAGCTACCTCCGGAACCGCTCTTACCGAAAGACAGGTTTTAACGCTTAAAAAATATACAGATACGGCAGTAATGATCTTTGATTCTGACCAGGCGGGGGAAGCAGCTAGTCTCAGGGGCCTTGATATACTTGTGTCCAATGGTATGAATGTAAGGATCGTTACGCTGCCCGAGGGGCAGGATCCGGACAGCTTCATTAGGAAATTTGGTAAAAGCAAATTTGACGAGGCTGTAAAAAAATCTAAAGACCTTTTTGATTATAAGCTCGATCTTTTGATAAAGAAATTAGGCGCGGGTGACATTCACGCTAAGGCGAAGATAGTGGATGAGATGCTGCCCACCATAGCAAAGATAGAGAACAAAGTGACGCAGTCAGCGTACTTAAAAAAGCTTACAGAACGCTTGGGGGTACATGAAGAGTCGCTTCGCTATGAGATGGGCAAGGTAAAGCCGGATTACTCATACCATTATGAATCCGAAGCTGTTACAAGTAAGAAGTCGCGCAGTTACAAATCAAGTGAACTTCATTTGCTGGGGCTTTCTGTTCTTAATAAGAAAGTCTTTGAAATAGTAGACTCAGAACTGGGAATGGATATGTTCCGGGATAAAACCATAGCTCGGCTTATGCGTTCGCTTAAAAAGTATTTTGAGTCTAACGATAAAATGGAAGCTAATAAACTTTTAAGCCGTCTAGAGGGAGATGAAGAAGCCAAAGCTGCGGTAATGCAGGCATTGGCAAAAGCCGATATAACGGATGAAACAGGGAAGGCGGTAAAAGATTGTATTTTTTGTGTCAAGAAAGAGAATAGAGAAGAGAAGCTCAAAGAGCTTAACTCTAAGCTCAAAAAAGCTGAAAAAGAAAATAATAGCGTCCAGATGAAGGAGCTATTAGCTGAAATAAATAAAATCCACAAAGAAAAGGTGGGCTGATTATGCCGCGCAAGATGAAGATCGAAAAGAGTGCGACGAAATCCAGGAAAGAAAAGCAGGAGAAGCAGGACGAAGGCGTTTTGGAAAAAGATGAAAAGTCCTCCGAAGCCGAAAGCAGTAAGTCTGCCATAGTCAGAAAGCTGATTAGAGCCGGTAAAGATAAGGGCTTTTTGAGTTATGAAGAGGTTAATGAAATACTTCCCGAAGATGTTGTTTCTTCTGACGAGATAGATGAAGTTATGACCGCACTCCAAACTGCAGATATTAAGGTTGTTGAATCTGAAGAAGAGATGGAAAGCATATCTCTTGCTGTCAAAAGAGGCGAGAAGAAGATAAAAAGCCGTAAATTTGTTCAGATCGATGACCCTGTTAAAATGTACCTTAAGCAGATGGGACAGATATCTCTCCTGAGCCGCACCGAGGAACTCGAGCTGGCTAAAAGGATTAAAGACAAGGAAAGAGACTTTAAGGAGCTGGTTTTTGGCATAAAGGTCGGAAGAGAACAAATTATTGAGACTGTAGAAGATGCTTTGGATAATGAATTTAATCTTGATGACGCGTTAGATATTGAACCCGGCACAGAATTTGAAAAGGTCGAGAAGAAGCAGAGAGAGATAATTAAGGGCGTAAAGCTTTCCAAAAAGCCGGATACCATTATTGTAAATATGCGCAAGATGAAGATCACTATTTCTTTGGTAGAGAGAGTGACCAGTGACATTTTAAAACTTATGGAAGAAGTAAGAAGGTGCAATAACCGCATTTTAAAACTTCAAAAGACTAGAGCTAAAAAAGCCTTACAGGATGAAAAGAATCTTTTGCGTAAAGCGGCAAGGGCAGTCGGAGAGCCGGTTAAGAAGACTGTGGAAAACCTCGAGGCCCTTAAGGCTATAGAAAAAGAATACATAAAGGCTAAAAAAGAGTTAGTGGCGGCTAACCTCAGGCTTGTTGTAAGTATCGCTAAGAAGTACACAAATAGAGGACTTTCCTTTTTAGATCTTATACAGGAAGGGAATATGGGCCTGATGAAGGCCGTTGATAAATTTGAATATGAAAGAGGGTATAAGTTCAGTACTTATGCTACTTGGTGGATACGTCAGGCGATAACCAGATCTATTGCCGACCAATCAAGGACCATACGTATTCCTGTGCACATGACAGAGACGATCAATAAACTGGTTAGAGCTACCAGAGCCTTAGTCCAGGAAAACGGACGGGAACCTACCCCCGAAGAAATAGCAAGCGAAATGAAAATACCCGTTGTTAAGGTAAGGGAGATAATCAAGATCGCACAGCATCCGATCTCCCTGGAAACTCCGATAGGAGATGAGGGAGATACGAGTTTTGGGGATTTTATTGAGGATAAAACCGCGGTGTCTCCAGCCACCGCTACCGCGTATGCAATGCTTAGAGAGCAGATGGACGATGTTTTAGGGACATTGACTGACAGGGAAAGGAAGGTTCTTACTCTCAGGTTCGGAATAGGAGATGGATATCCTCGGACTTTAGAAGAGGTCGGAAAGATCTTCCATGTTACACGTGAAAGGGTCCGGCAGATCGAAGCTAAGGCTCTAAAAAAATTAAGACACCCCATCAGGGCAAAAAAGCTGAAAAACTTCCTCGATATAGGTTTTTCTGAATAAACGTATGGTAAAAGATAATATAAAAGAAATTAAAACCGATAATGCCCCACAGGCCATAGGCCCTTATTCTCAGGGAGTTTTGGCGGATAACCTGGTGTTTGTTTCCGGGCAGATCCCGATTGACCCGACCTCAGGCAGCCTTATCCGGGGCAATATAAAAGAACAAACCGCGCTTGTTATTGAAAACGTCCGGGGCATTTTAAAATCCTCGGGGCTTGATCTGGATAGCGTTGTAAAGGTTGAGGTTTTTTTAAAAAATATGGATGATTTTTCAGAAGTTAACGAGGTCTATGAAAAAAAGTT
>JAQBAV010000066.1:0-2977 GCA_032126595.1 Candidatus Omnitrophota bacterium
AATTTTTTCTAAAAATTCTTCAAACATCTTTACATCGAATATCGCCTGGGTCTGGAAAAACTTTGCTCCTTCGGCCACCTTCTTCTCCATTTTTATTATCTCGGGCTCAATCGGCTCGGCGCCCGGATTAACTACTGCTCCAACGAATAGATCAGGTTTAGACTCAAGCTTATTTCCTCCTAGATCTACCCCTTGCTGAAGTTTATAAGCAGCTTGGAGAAGTGTCGTTGAATCAAGGTCATAGACAGCCTTTGCCTGAGGGTGATCTCCTAAAAGAGGATGATCCCCGGTCATGAGGAGAATATTTTGGATTCCCAGTGAGTACGCAGACAATATATCTGATTGAAGTGCTATACGATTTCTATCGCGGCAGGTTATCTGACATATTGGCTCAAAGCCATTATCCAAAAGATGTTTGCTTGTCGCTATAGACCCAAGTCTCATAACAGCACTTTGCTGGTCTGTAACATTTACGCCGTCGACTCTCCCTTTTACACATTCGAGTTCCTTAAATATATTGCTAAGGTCAACTCCTTTTGGAGGGCCTATTTCGGTGGTAACAACAAATTTCCCTTTTTCTAATTTATCCCTTAATGTTGACATGTTGATCCTCAAATGCTCTAAAAACGTTTCTCATTAATATAGATACGGTGATCGGTCCTACTCCGCCGGGAACCGGCGTAATAGCGGACGCTTTTTTCTCTACTTCTTCAAAAGAAACGTCCCCTACAATTTTTCCTTCGACATTGTTTATCCCAACATCTATTACTACTGCTCCCGCTTTTACCCAATCCGCCTTAACCATCTCTGCCTTACCCACGGCAACAACCAATATATCGGCCATTTTTGTATGACTGGTTAAATCGCCTTTTTCGGCCGTAGCTATATGACAAACCGTCGTAGTTGCGAATTCATTCAGCATCATAAGGCTCAGGGGTTTGCCCACAATAGGGGAATGCCCTATAAGAACGACTTCCTTGCCGTAAAGATCTTCGTCAAGCTCTCTTAAAATCTTCATTACAGCGCCTGGAGTACACGGAACTATTCTTGCATCGCGCCTTAATATTCTACCCAGGTTATACGGATGGACTCCTTCAGCGTCTTTTTTTGGAAGTATACTGGTTATGACTTTGTAGTGATCTATATGTTTGGGAAGTGGCTGCTGAACTATCACTGCAGTTACAGAAGAGTCTTCGTTAAGCTTTTGTATCTCCGCCACGAGCTTCTCTTCTGATACATCTTCACTTAAGTCAAAAGTCTGAAATTCTATGCCCACCTCTAGAGCGGCTCTCTCCTGCATCTTTACATATATCGCTGACTCATCCTGGCTCCCAACAGTTATAGATACAAGCTTAGGCTTGAGTCCATACTCTTTGCTAGCCTTTTCTATTTTCTCGCTTACAGAAAGCTGCAATTTGCGGGCTATTTTTTTACCATCTATGAGTTTTGCCACTTTATTTTCCCTTATCTTTTATTATTCTACTAACTTCTTTGGTTATTTTCCCTTCAGAGCTGTGAATAAATTCTTTTAATTCATTTATTTTTTTGCTAACTTTGGCTATATAATCCTCGTCTTTGATATAGTTTAGGTTTACATCAACTTCATATCGGGCTGAATCAAAGGCCGCTTTCAGCATGTGCGCTGCGCATCCAACATCGGTAATAAGGTTCTTGTTTCCGTTCTCGAGTAAGAAGCGTGTTATTTCCATAGACTTATAGCATTCTTCGCATATTCTGGCCGGGACATCCGTCGCCTCTTTGTATTCCTTCTGAGGGTCTTTATTCTCTGATAGGCTCTTCATGAGGCGGGCAAATGCTACACAGTCCTCTTGAATTAAAGAAGAGAATCTCTCCAAGCTCTCTTCTTGCCGAGTACGTGTTACCATCAAAAACTGCGCACCAAACTCCGGATCATCTTTCTTTGTGCTAAAATTCAAGACCATCATGTTAAGCCCTGCACCCACTAGAGCTGTGAGAGCTGCAGCGCTTCCGCCTCCAGGAGCAATGGTTCGGCTGGAAAGATCAGAAATATATTTGTCTATTGTTTCGGATCTGTAGTTATATTTATCGCTCACACTAGCCCCTTTGTTTCTCCAGTCTTAACATCAACATCTATTTTCTCACTTCTGGGCTTTTTGGGCAGTCCGGGCATAGTATTTATACCCTCGCATAGAACTGAAACATACCCTGCGCCAGCCGATACTGAAACTTCCTCAACTTGAAGTTTAAACCCTCTGGGTCTGCCTTTTTTGGTTGAGTTATTTGAAAGCGAAAGATGTGCTTTTGCTATACATACCGGAACCTGGTCGAGCTTGGCTTTTTCTATAAGCTCAATACTCCTTTCCGCCTCATCAGAATATTTTATATCGCTTGCCCCGTACATTGACTTAGCAACACGTTCTATCTTATTCTTTAGAGTCATGTCTACCGGATAAAGGTAACGGAACTTAGGCTTGATCTTTGATGCGGCTATAACAGCTTTTGCTAATTCTTTACCTCCGGCACTGCCTTCTCTATAGACCTCGCTCGTTGCGATGCCTTCGACTCCTATAGCCTCGGCTCTACGGATGATAACGTCGATCTCTTTTTTACTGTCAGACTCAAATTTATTTATACAAATAACTATAGGCACTCCGAACATCTTAAGGTTCTCAACTTGTTTTTCAAGGTTTGAGCACCCTCTATCAACCGCAGAAAGATTCTCTTTTAAGATATCTGCTGTTACGCGATCACCTTTTATCTTGAAGTCGCCGCTATGTATCTTAAGGGCTCTTACTGAACAATTGATAACAGCTACATCGGGTTTTATTCCTGACTGTCTGCACTTAATATCAAAAAACTTTTCTGCTCCAAGGTCGGCACCAAAACCTGCCTCTGTGATCACAAAGTCAGCAAGTTTAAGGGCTATCTTATCTGCGATAACAGAACTAGAACCGTGGGAAACATTTGCGAAACATCCCGTATGTACGAGGCAGGG
>JAQBAV010000067.1:0-17143 GCA_032126595.1 Candidatus Omnitrophota bacterium
GTGCCGAGTGAATTTGGCAACGTCATAGCATATTTAAAAAATAATGTGTCAAACATTAACAAGGCTGTAATAAGTGTACATTGTCATAATGATCTGGGGCTTAGCGTAAGTAACTCTTTGGCGGCTGTTCTTAACGGCGCAAGACAAGTAGAGTGTACCATTAACGGTCTTGGCGAAAGAGCCGGCAATGCTTCGCTTGAAGAAGTAGTAATGGCTCTTAACATGAGAAAAGATATGTTCGGCGGATTAACAACAAACATCAATACTAAGCAGCTTTACAAAACAAGTAAACTTGTTAGTAAGCTTACCGGTATAGTTGTACAGCCAAACAAGGCCATTATTGGAGAAAATGCTTTTAGCCATGAAGCAGGGATACATCAGGATGGCGTGCTTAAAAAACGCATTACATATGAAATAATCCGCCCCCAGGATGTAGGATTTAAGGGCAGTAAGCTTGTGCTTGGCAAACTTTCCGGAAGACATGCTTTTTCAGAAAGGTTGAAAGAACTGGGATATACTCTTTCTAAGGAAGAATTGGACCAGGCATTCATACGCTTTAAGAAATTGGCAGACAAAAAAGCTAAGATCTTCGATGAAGACCTGGCAACAATAGTAGAAGACGAGCTTGCTATGGTTCCCGAAAAGTATAAGCTGATAGATTTTAAGGTTACAAGCGGTAACAATGTTAAGCCTGTTGCAAGTGTTGAGATTGAAAAAGGGACTAAGAAATTAACCGCAACTGCTTCAGGCGACGGTCCCGTAGATGCTTGTTTCAGAACTATAGACAAGGCTATAGGGACAAAAGGAAAGCTTGTTGACTATAAGGTTAGTGCCGTTACAAGCGGTAAGGATGCTTTGGGAGAGGCCAGCATAAAGGTTGCCTTTAATAAGGATATAGCCGTAGGCAGAGCTTCAAGCACTGACGTCATAGAGGCTAGCGTGAGGGCCTACGTTAATGCTATTAACCGTTTAGAGCAGAAAAAGAAAAAATAGTATTTATGGCAGATAAAAAAATGACATACGGTCTTTTAGGGAAAAATATAAGTTATTCGCTTTCTCCCCGCATGCATAATGCGGCTTTTAAGCATTTCGGGATAGATGCTGAATACAAACTCTTTGATAAAAAGGAAGAGGAACTAGATAGTTTTTTTCAAAACGAAGTTCTGGGAGGACAAATAAGCGGGTTCAATGTTACAGTCCCCTATAAAATAAAAATAAAAGAGCTGCTAGAAGAGCATCAGGGGTGTTTGATAGATAAAGATGCAAAGCTTTTAGGTGCTGTTAATACGGTTAGAGTAGAGGAGGACTCTCTTAAGGGGTTTAATACTGACGGGAGAGGCTTCTATGAATCTTTGCTGGAAGATACAGGATTAAACCCAAAAGACAAAGAGGTGCTTATTATTGGCGCAGGTGGAGCCGGAAGGGCTATATGCTTTTATCTTGCTTCACTTGGCGAAGATGCGCCGAGAAAAATCAATTGCTTTGATGTAGACACTAAAAAACTAAAGTCACTAGGGGCTGCTTTTGAAAATCAATTTGGATCCGGAATTTTTGCATCATCTGATGAGGGGGAGCTTACAGTAAAAATAGCGGAGAGCGATCTAGTTGTTAATGCTACTCCCCTGGGAACAAAAGAAGGGGATACGATGCCTTTCTCTTCGGATCTAATAAGCGAATCGGTCGTTCTGTATGATCTTGTATATTCCAGAGAGACCGAGCTTGTAAAAAAGACGAGGGAAAAAGGACTTGTTGCTTCAAATGGCCTGGGGATGTTAATAAATCAGGCGGCGCTCGCATTTAACATATGGACGGGTAAACCTGTAGACGAAGTTAAGAGAGTTATGACCGAAGCCGTTAGAAGTGAACGGTAAACAGTAAGAAAACAGATCATTAAGCGAAGAGGTGATGTTTGGGGTATTTGATAGTTTTTATTTTTGGCGCAATAATAGGAAGCTTTCTTAATGTGTGCATACATCGCGTTCCAAAAAGAAAGTCAATTGTTTCGCCTCCTTCCCACTGTCCGGAATGCAATAATCCTATTTCCTGGTTTGATAATGTGCCGCTTCTAAGCTATCTCATCTTGAGAGCAAAATGCAGGCATTGTGGAATTAAGATAAGACCAAGATATTTTATCGTAGAGCTTATAACAGCCCTTACCAGCGTATCGCTTTTATATTATTTAGGTCTTTCAATAAGCTTTTTCATTTATTGGTTATTTTCATGCGCTCTTATAGCGATAATCTTTATAGATATTGAGCATCAAATAGTTCCGGATGTTATAAGTATTCCGGGAATGTTTGCCGGCATAGTTCTTATTGCGGCAAACTTGCTGATTTCCGGCGCGACGTTAGGTGAAGTTATTTTAACTCCGCTTCTTGGGGTTATAGCCGGCGGTGGAAGCATGTATCTAATGGGATTCTTTGGAGAGCTTGTTTTTAAGAAGGAGGCTTTAGGCGGCGGCGATGTTAAGCTTATGGCTATGATAGGGGCTTTCCTGGGATGGAAGCTTGCTCTTTTAACTTTTTTTATGGCGCCTTTATTAGGCTCTATGGCGGGCATATTTATCAAAATAAGATTCAAGAAGGACATAATGCCGTATGCGCCATATATATCTATTGCCGCTTTCATAAGCCTTTTATACGGTAATGCAATTTTAAAAAGTATTTTTTATTCGTATTAATTTATAAATATTGTTTTGGGTTTCCAGCAAAAAAGGAGTAAATTATGTTGCGTTATTTAACCGCAGGTGAATCACACGGAGTGGGTCTTATGGCCATAGTCGACGGAGTCCCGGCAGGGTTAAAATTAAAGAAGGACTTTATTGATAACGAACTTGCCCGTAGGATGGTAGGTTATGGCCGCGGAGGACGAATGAAAATTGAAAAGGACCAGGCCGATATAATAGCGGGTGTACGTAAAGGTGAGACTATCGGAAGCCCCGTAGGTATGTTTATCAAAAATAATGACTATAAGATAGATAAGCTTCCCGATGTAAAATGCCCAAGGCCCGGGCATGCGGATTTAGCAGGCATACAGAAATACGGCCTAAAAGACGCAAGAAGCGTGCTGGAGAGGGCAAGCGCACGCGAAACAGCCGCACGTGTGGCAGTGGGAGCTGTGGCTAAATTAATATTAAGCGCCTTTAAGATTGAGGTATTCAGTCATGTTACTATGACCGGAGGAGTTGAGTCTGACGTAACCGGTCTTTCTTTTGACGAGATCCAGAAAAAAGCTGAAAAGTCTGATGTTAGATCTGCGGACGAAAAAGCAGCCAAACTTATGCGAAAGAAAATAGATGAAGCGGCTAAGGGAGGAGATACTTTAGGCGGAGCCTTTGAGGTTATAGTACGTAATGCTCCCCCGGGGCTGGGCACTTACGCGCAGTGGGATAAGAGGCTCGATGGAGCTTTAGCTCGGGCGGTTATGTCTATACCAGCCGTAAAAGCTGTTTCTCTGGGCTCTGGCATTGCCTCAGCCGGGAAGAAGGGCTCAGAAGTTCATGATGCTATAAGCTACGACAAAAGCAGTAAGATCTTCACAAGAAAAACAAATAATGCCGGTGGGCTTGAGGGTGGAATAACCAATGGATCTGAAGTTATAGTAAAAGGGTTTATGAAGCCTATTGCAACTTTGGCCAATCCTATGAAATCGGTTAATATAAACACAAAAAAAGATGAAGGCGCTTCAACTGAACGGTCGGATGTTACGGCAGTTGCAGCTTGCAGCGTGGTTGCCGAGGCAGTAGTGGCAATAGAGATCGCGTCAAGCCTGCTTGAGAAGTTTGGGTCAGACTCTATGCAAGAGATGAAGACAAATTGCGACGCCTATATGAAAAGGCTTAAAAAGATATAAACTCGGGAAACACTATGAAGAATATTGTGCTTATTGGTTTTATGGGAACCGGAAAAACTACCATAGCTAAAGCTTTAGCATTGGAGACCGGCATGAAGTATGTAAGCACAGATGCACTCATTGAGGAGAGGGAAGAAAAGCCTATCAGCGATATTTTTAAATATGAGGGAGAAGCGCATTTTAGAGAAGTAGAAAGAGACGTTGTTAACGAAGTAAGTAAGTCTTTTAATCAGGTGATAGATGCCGGAGGCGGAGTGGTCTTAAACGAAGAGAACATTCTCAATCTTAAGCAAACAGGGATAGTTTTCTGCCTTTGGGCTAGTCCTGAAGAGGTGCTGGGAAGAACAAAAAAATATACCCATAGACCTCTTTTGAACGTTAAGGACCCCCTGGCTAAAATAAAAGAACTTTTGGAGTATAGGCGTCCATTTTATGAGAAAGCAGATCATAAGATAGATACTGAAGACGGAAATATAGACGAGATAGTAAAAAAAATAAAAAGGATGATGGATGGAAGAGGATAACACTAGAGATAAAAAAAGAGAAGGAAGCAGAAATCTCCCGCTTTCGTATATGCTGTTTTTTGACAAGCTTTTAAAGAATGCAAACGCTTCTGTCATGGTGTCAGACAGTAAAGGACAGTTTATTTATACTAATTCCAGATTTGTTGAGTCTTTTGGCTTTTCACGAAAAGAGATTATAGGTAAGAATTGGATAGAGAGCATAATACCTAAGGAAGAGCAAGGGGAGATAGGAAAGGTATTTGATGTAGTTAAGGGAAGAGACATCTCAAGTTCTTTTGAAACCCCCGTTCTGACCAAAGATGGGGATGCAATGCTGTTTACCTGGATAAGTGTTCCCCTGCAGAGAGAAAATAATATGTTTATTATGTTTGTAGGCAAGGAAGGTAAGTATGACATCGAAGTATCTAAACCCAAGATACATGAGATCACTGACGAGAGAAGAGAAGAAATATACAAAGAAATAATTGATATGCTTTTTCATGCCTCAGAGAAGGCCGAGCCTGATACGGCCAGGCACTGCGTAAATGTTACAACTTTTGCCACAGCCTTGGCCAGGAAGCTCAACATGGATGAGTCCGTTATTGAAAGGCTTAAGCTTGCGGCGCTTCTACATGATGTAGGAAAACTTGCTATAGATGAAAAAATACTATTTAAAAAAGGAAAGCTCGACCACGACGAATATGAAGAGATGAAGAAGCATGCCCAGTGGGGAGCGGAGATTATATACCCGGTGTATTTTTTGAGAGATATCATACCCATAGTTGTTTACCATCACGAGAACTATGACGGGACGGGCTATCCTTACGGGCTTAAGGGAGAAGAGATTCCAATAGAGTCAAGAGTGCTGAGCGTGGCTGATATTTATGAAGCATTAACTTCAGACAGGCCATATCGTAAGGCTTTTTCAAGAGAACAGGCAATTGCGATAATGAAAGAAGAAAAGGGAACAAAGCTTGATCCTAAACTTACCGATATTTTTCTGGACATGGTAAGTAATAACGAAGAAAAAAACGCATAATTATAGATATGAACGAAAGCAAAATAAAAATATTGCAGTTGGAAGATAAAGCATATCCGGAGGCGCTGAAGAATATCTATAGCCCTCCTTCAAAATTATTTTATAAAGGGGAAATACTTGCCGAAGACTGCAATGCAGTGGCAATAGTAGGATCCAGGCGGTGTACAGCATATGGCATGCAAATGTCTGAAAAAATAGCCTTTGATCTTGCCTTAAGAGGAATAACCGTTGTAAGCGGTATGGCAAAAGGTATAGACCAGGCGGCTCATAGAGGAGCCATTAAGGCTAAGGGCCGAACCATAGCTGTTATGGGGAGCGGTTTTAATCATATCTATCCTCCCGGATCTGAACGCCTTGTGCGGGAAATAATAGAGCAGGGAGCTGTCATTACCGAATATACCAATGACACCAGACCCTTCAGGATGAACTTTCCCAAAAGAAATAGAATAATCAGCGGCCTATCAAAAGGGGTTATTGTTGTGGAAGCGGCAGAAAAAAGCGGAGCGCTTATAACGGTGGATTTTGCCCTGGATCAGGGTAAGGACGTATTCGCAGTTCCGGGCAGAATGGATTCCGCGGCTAGCCGCGGGACTAATCTGCTTATTCAAAATGGGGCAAAGATCGTTACGGGGATAGATGATATATTAAGCGAGTTAGATCTTTGTACTTTTGAAGACGCTTTAGACTCTGGCAAGGTCACGTGCAAAGAAAGAGAGTTCAATGTTACTGATATGCAAAAGAACATCCTTCAAACTATAAAAAAAATCGGACATGCGCACATAGATAAATTAAAAGAGGAGACAGGTATGGAGCCAGGGAAGCTAGCGGAAGAGCTGTTAAGGCTTCAGATAAGAGGCCGGGTAAGGGCGCTGGCAGGAAGTAGTTACTCTTTAGACAAATAAAGGATAAAAAATATGCCTGAGAAGAAAACAAAAAAAGAAAGTCCCAATAAAGGTTATCTGGTGATCGTTGAGTCACCGGCAAAATCTAAGACGATCAATAAGATTCTCGGCAAAGACTATAAAGTTGTTGCGTGTATGGGGCATCTTATTGACTTACCAGGCGACAGAATGGGTATAGACTTTGAGAATAATTTTAAGCCCGAATACACCACAATGAAGGGCAGAAAAAAATATCTTACAAGTCTTAAGAAAGACGCCAAGGGCGTAAAGGCGATTTTTCTTGCCGCTGACCCGGATAGAGAAGGCGAGGCTATTTGTTGGCACCTCAAGAACGAACTTCAAAAAAAAGGAGTTGATGTCTTTAGGGTGAGTTTCGAGGAGATCACTGAAAAAGCTGTACGGCGAGCTTTTGAGAATCCCGGTGAGATCGATATGAATAAAGTAAATGCCCAGCAGGCAAGAAGACTCCTCGACAGGATAGTAGGATATTCCCTAAGCCCTCTTTTATGGAAGAAAATAACCAGGGGCTTAAGCGCGGGTAGGGTTCAGTCTGTTGCTTTAAGACTGGTTGTTGAAAGAGAGCATGAAATAAAGGTCTTTAAGCCTGAGGAATATTGGAGTCTTGAGTCGCTCCTAAAGAAAAAAGACGACACCGAAGCAAAAGATAAGTTTAAGGCCAAACTCGTAAAGCATAAAGGCGGAAAGATCCAGGTAGGCACTAAGGACGAATCAGACAAAATAGTCGAAGAGCTTAAAAAATCTGATTTCATCGTAAGGGATATAAACAGGAAAGAGAAAAAAAGCTATCCGAGGGCCCCTTATAAAACTTCAGTCCTTCAGCAGGACGCATTCAATAAATTAAATTTTTCAGCCAGCAAGACCATGACAGTGGCGCAAGGCCTCTATGAAGGCGTAGACCTGGGCGAAGAAGGAAGCGTAGGTTTAATTACATACATGCGTACCGATTCTGTAAGAGTAGCAGATGACGCTCTTGTAGGTGTACGCGAATACATCGCTAAAGAATACGGTGATAAATATTGTCCGGAAAAAGCCGTTAAATATGCGGCAAAGAAGGGTGCTCAAGAAGCCCATGAAGCCATAAGACCCAGTTTACCGCTTCGCTCACCAGCCCAAGTCGCCAAATACCTTAAACCAGGCGAATTAAAATTATATGAACTCATATGGAACAGGTTTATATCCAGCCAGATGACAAATGCGGTATATTCGGTGCTTGCGATCAACATAGAAGCAGGAGAATATCTATTTAGGGCCGGAGGAGGTAAGCTCATCTTTGATGGCTGTCTTAAACCTTTTAAGGGAGAAGAAGAAAAAACTGCGGACATTGAACTCTTGCCAGAGCTTAGTGAAGGTGAAGTTCTGGACTTATTGGAGCTTTTACCTGAACAGCATTTCACTAAACCTCCGGGGAGATATTCGGACGCGTCCCTGGTAAAGGTTCTGGAAGAAAAAGGGATAGGAAGGCCTTCTACGTACGCTCCCATCATAAGAACTATAACCCAGAGAAACTACATAAAACGTATAGGAAAATATTTCCAGCCAACAGAGTTAGGAGAACTTGTAAACGGACTTCTGGTGGACAACTTTCCGGATATAATCGATTATGATTTTACAGCAAAGATGGAGGAAGAGCTTGATGGAGTTGAAGAAGGGAAAATTGATTGGGTAGCAATACTGAGGGAATTTTATATACCATTCACAAAAAAACTCGAAGAAGCTAAACAGCGCATGCAAAAAGTTAATAAACAAGTTGTTTCTACCGACCAGGTGTGTGAACAATGCGGCAAGCCCATGGTAGTAAAGTGGGGCAGAAGAGGCAGGTTCTTGAGCTGTTCAGCTTTTCCGGCCTGCAAGAACGCTAAGTCCATTACAACAGGTATAAAGTGTCCGGAGGAAGGATGCGACGGTGAACTTGTTGAGAGAAAGAGTCGAAGAGGAGCTTTTTACGGGTGCACAAAATACCCCAAATGCACTTATACTTCTAGAAGTCTTCCCGCACAAGACAGTTCAGCCGACGAGGTTGAGGACACCTAACAGGCATTTAAGCATGAAAAGGTTTATTGAAAAGTTTGAAAATTATCTAACGGTCGAAAAAAACTATTCGGACCATACTTTACGTAATTATACTTCGGACCTCATAGAGTTTGCCAACTTTCTGGGTGACAAGGATCCTAAAGAAGTTACGCATCTTGATCTGAGACGTTTTTTGGCAGAACTTAAAAATAGAAACTTAGCCAAAAGTACTATAGCCAGAAAGCTGGGAGCAATAAGATCGTTCTTTAGATTTCTTTTCAGGGATAAGCATATTGAAGCTAATCCCGTAGATGGTGTTTTCACTCCGAAACTTGATAAGAAGCTTCCAGAATTTCTCGATCCGGAAAAAACTATAAGGCTAATAACAGCCCCGGTTGGGGATAACCTTATGGGCGCTCGCGACCGAGCTATACTCGAAGTCTTATATTCAACAGGATGCAGGGTAAGCGAACTTGTAGGTATGAACCTTGATGATGTAGATCATGTGGCGAGCGTAGTAAAAGTAAGGGGAAAGGGTAAAAAGGAAAGATTAACGCTTCTTGGCAAGGAGGCGGAAAAGGCCTTAAGATTATACTTAAGTAAGCGTAAGCTCGCCGGTATTGATAACAAAGCGGTTTTTTTAAATAAATTAAAGACAAGACTTACAGATAGAAGTGTACGTCGTGTTATAGACAAGTATATACGCGAGGCCAGCATTGAACAGAAGATCTCTCCGCATTCGTTAAGGCATTCTTTTGCGACCCATATGATAAATAATGGTGCAGATCTTAGAAGCGTTCAGGAGCTATTGGGGCATAAAAATTTATCGACAACACAGATATACACACATTTGGGCAGTAAGCGCATTAAGGAAATATATTCAAAAGCGCACCCCAGAGCATAAACAGTATCAGAGTGTGAAAGCGTCAGAGTGAATAAGAATTATGAGAATTTTGTACGATATATTTTTTTTAGTATTCAGCATATTGTATCTGCCGTATTTACTCTTGAAGGGCAAGCTGCATAAGGATTTCTTTCAGCGGTTCGGAGCGCTCCCCAATGAAGTTAAAAACCTCGATAGACCTATCTGGATACATGCAGTCAGTGTTGGAGAAGCAGCGCTTGCTTCGGGTTTAGCGGTAGCCATAAAAAAACGCTTTAATGGGATTCCTGTCATAGTTTCGACTACAACCAAGACGGGAAACGAAATGGCAAAAAAGACCGGGAGAGGCGTAGTGGATGGAGTGTTTTATTGCCCGCTTGATTTTAGTTTTATAGTTCGAAAAGTAATTAAGATCGTCAGACCAAGACTTTATTGTATGGTAGAGACAGAACTATGGCCCAATCTTCTGGGCGCACTAAGTTCAGAAAATATTCCGGTTGCCCTTATCAACGGAAGGATATCAGACTCTTCTTTTAAGAATTATAGAATTATTAAGGGTGTTTTAAGTAAAATGCTTTCTTCCATTGATCTGTATTGCATGCAGTCGAAAAAAGACGCTGAGAGGATAGAGGCTTTGGGCGCTAATGCCGGCAGCGTACATGTTACAGGAAGCATGAAGTTTGATATGGTTAGTGATATTCTTAATAAAAAAGAATATTCCAAGAAGGACTTTGGTTTTACTCGGGAAGATGAAGTAATAATAGCAGGAAGCACACATTCGCCCGAAGAATGCATAATTCTTGACGTATTCAAGAAGCTAAAAGATAAACACAATAATTTAAAACTAATTCTAGCCTCTAGGCACATTGAAAGGGTTGGAGAAGTTAAGAAATATGTTGATGAAAGAGGGTTCAGTTTTTATTTATTTTCAGAGTTAGGCGACAGATCTAACCCTCAAGAAGAAAGAGACATTCTAATAGTAGACACTATAGGCGACTTAAAGAATATTTATAGTGTAGGCTCCATTATATTTATAGGTGGAAGTTTAGTTAAAAAAGGCGGACAGAACCCCATTGAAGGGGCTAGATGGCTAAAACCGACTGTTTTCGGGCCTTATATGCACAATTTTAGAGATATTTCGAATATGTTTGTAGAAAAGGGCGCTAGCATTAAAGTACAAGACGGAGCCGAGCTTAAAGATGTACTTGAGAAGCTTTTGGTGGATCCGGGTAAGAGACAAAAAATGGCGGAAAATGCTTCGGTAGTTATAAATGATAATACGGGAGCAACAGAGAGAACCGTAGAGAGGTTGGCGAAGCTAGTAGAACCCGAAGCACGAAATTCGAAGCACGAAATTCGAAGCAAGCACTAATTGTAAAAGCGCCAATGACAAAAACATGTTTTGAATTTATAATTTAGAATTTGTTTAGAATTTCGATATTCGGATTTCGGATTTAGTTACCAGAGTAAGTTTTTAATAATTAGGCAAAGAATATGGCTTTTAAGAAGTACATAGTATCAGTAATGAAAGATGAAAGAATAGGGCTAGCAGCTTCTATTGTTAAAGTTATTTTACTGATTCTTTCATGGGTGTACGGACTCGGAATAAAACTGGTAGACCTTGGGTACGCTTCTGGTTTTCGGAAGAGACATAAAGCCGGCGTTCCTGTTGTCAGCATTGGGAATATTACGTTGGGAGGAACAGGAAAGACTCCTTTTACGATATATGTTGCAGATTACATTACGCATAGGGGAAAGAAATGTGCAGTGCTTACGAGAGGCTATGGAAACGATGAATACAAACAGATCCGTGATACCTTACAGGATGTGAAGGTTTTTGTAAGTCAGGATCGTGTCAAAAGTGCTGAAGCAGCTTATGGTGCCGGCAATGAAATTATAGTTATGGATGATGGATTTCAGCATAGAAGGCTAAAGAGAGACCTTGAAATAGTGCTTCTTGATGGTAGGAGGCCCTTTGGAAATGGTAAATTATTTCCCAGGGGAATATTAAGAGAGCCGCTTACGGCCTTAAAAAGGGCAGATATTTTTGTAATAACTAAAGTTGATAATATAGACAGTAGCGAGAGGGAGAAACTTATTGGTGAGTTGGAAAAACTGGCCCCGGAAGTACCTATTATTACGGCGAGGCACAAGGCAGCTTTTTTAAAAGATGTAACCGGAGCCATTTATTCCGTGGACAGTATAAAAGGCCTTAATGCTTGTCTGGTAAGCGGAATAGTTGATCCAAAATATTTCGCTAAGGCAATAAAAGACTTAGATGCACATATAGGGTTAGAGATAAGCTACGGTGATCACCACCAGTACAGCCAAAAGGACATTATAAATATTTACAAAGAAGCTAGTAATAGAAAATGCGAAAGAATAATTGTTACAGAAAAAGATTATGTAAAGCTGAGAGAGTTGGACCTGTCCAGTATTGAGGATAAGCTTTTTGTATTAAATATAAGTATTGAGATAGAAAGTGGAAAGGAGAAACTAGTTGCTGGACTTAATAGCATCATGGCTGCTTAGAGGCCTTAATTTATTTCTTCATCTTATGCCTATGAGATTTAACCTATGGTTAGGCAGGAGGGTAGGGTGGATTATATATATTTTGAGTGGTAAGAGGAAGTATGTTACCTATGCTAATCTTAAGGCCGCTTTCTGCAAAGAAAAAACTCCTCGCGAGTTAAGGAAATTAACAAAAAAAGTTTACCGCCATCTCGGTCAAACTTTTGTAGAACTAGCTTCTTTGACCAAGGTAGATGAGAAGTATGCCAAGAAATATATAAAGATTACTAATAGTGAGAGACTGGAAGAAGCCACGAAAAATCCAAATGGTATGATATTTCTCACTGCACACTTGGGCAATTGGGAATTAGAAGCTGCAAAAAGTGTGCATATTGGATTTCCGCTGTATATCCTTGCGAGAGACCAGAAAATGAAAAAGCTTAATGAGATATTGCATAAGCTTAGAGAATCCAAAGGCAACTTTGTTATACGTAAAGGTATGGATGTTAAAAATATCTTTAGAGTCCTCCGTGATGGCCACAGTGTGGGAATAGTAGCTGATCAAAATGCCGGAGTTAACGGGGAGCTTTTAGACTTTTTTGGTAGACCAGCTTCCACTCCAATAGGACCTTTTAGAATAGCCCAAAAAGTCGGTGCGTGGGTACTTCCCTCTTTGATCCATAGAGAAGAGGGTCCATACCATGAAGTTGTTGTTGAAGAAATAATGAAAATAGGAAAAGATGAGGACCTTGTACCCTATATGAAGGAGTACAATCGTTTACTAGAGAAGCATATAAGGAATTATCCTGATCAGTGGTTCTGGATGCATAAAAGATGGAAAGCTACCACTCTTAAGAAAGTTCTTATTTTAGATGATGGCAAAAAGGGTCACCTTAACCAGTCGCTAGCGGTAGCCAAACAGCTTCAGAAAAAAAGGGCTGAAGAAGGCCGACTGATAGAAGACACCCCCATAAAAACGATTAGAGTTAAATTTAAAAGTAAGACAAAGAAAGCCTTGTTTAATGCGGCAAGTGTTTTCTTCAGAGCAGGATGCCAGGGATATTTAGGATTTCTTAAATGGGCGCTTGAAAAAGAGTCTTATGAAAAGCTATCCAGGGAGTACACGGATATAGTTATAAGCTGCGGCTCCACTCTTTTTGGTGTGAACAAATTACTAAAAATAGAAAACTCTGCACGCAATGTAACTATATTTGATCCCGGTAAATTTAATCGCAAAGGCTTTGACCTTATTATAGTTCCCAGACACGACCTCGAAAAGAAGAAAATAACCGAAACTGGTAGAATCCTTGCAGTGGACTTAGCCCCCAACCTTATAGATCCGGAAGAACTTAAAGTTTATGGGAGAGAAAAAGAAAAGTGTATTGGCGTTCTTGTTGGAGGGGAAAATTCACAGTTCACATTCGATAAGCCTCAGGCGGAAGAGCTATCAAGAAGTATAAAGAGTGCTAGCAAAAAGGAGGGCGCTAAGTTTTATATCACCACCTCACGTAGAACTCTGGAAGAAGCTGATAGCTCTTTAGAGAACAGTTTAAGCAGCGACCCCTCATGTATTGGTTTTATATTAGGAAAAGAAGACAAGGACCCCCATACGGTTGAGAAAATATTAGCAGTAAGCAGTGTGGTAATAGTTTCAGGAGAAAGCATTTCTATGGTTTCAGAAGCAGTTTCTTCGGGAAAACCTACTCTGGTATTTATGCCCCGTAAAAAGCGAGAAGGGGAAACAAAATATGAGAGGTTTATTAAGGATTTAGAAAATAGTAAGTATCTTAAAATTGTGAGTATAGATAATATCCCGGAAGCTGCAGGAGAAGCATTAAGCGGGAGAAGCGGCCTTACACTTCCGGATGATGATAAACGTATATATGAGAGGATGTACAAGCTCTACTGATAAAACATGAATATATTACAATTAGTACCAAAACTTAATATTGGCGGCGTAGAGAAAAGCACGATTGAGGCCTCGCGGTTTTTAGTCCTTAACGGGCATAAGTCTATAGTTGTTTCCGGCGGAGGAAGAATGGAGAGGGATCTTGCAGCTATTGGAGTAAGGCATTATACGCTTCCAGTAGGCAAAAAGTCTCCTATAACCATGATCTACAGCTACTTTAAGCTCAAAGGCATCATAAAGAAAGAAAATATAGACATCGTACACGGAAGAAGCAGGATTCCAGCCTTAATAGGATATTTTGCTGCCCGTAAGACAAGAAAAGCTTTTATTACTACTGCTCATGGTCAATACAAGAAGCATCTTATAAGCAGGGTTATGGGCTGGGGGAGAAGAGTTATCGTTGCAAACGAGCTTATGGCCAGGCACATGAAGGACAATTTTGGGGTTTCACTCCATAAGATGGTTATTATTCCAAGAGGAGTTGACCTAAAGAAGTTTTCGTTTGTTGCCCCCTCAGAAAGAAGAGGAAAGGTTTTTAGAGTTGGAATGATATGTAGATTTACCCCGCTTAAGGGTCACCTTGATTTTATAAAAGCCATTTCATATGTATCCAGAAAAGTCGGAAATCTTGAAGTTGTTCTTATGGGAGACCGGGCGACAGCAAAAGAAGATTATATTAAGAAGATTGAACTAGCCATTCGCAGGCTCATGGTGGGAAAAATAGTGAACTTCGTTGATAGCACAGAAGACGTTGCCGAAGTGATGAATAAGCTTGATGTTCTCGTTTCTGCTAATAGCGAGCAAGAAGCATTTGGAAGATCTATTATAGAAGCTCAGGCCAGAGGGGTTCCGGTTGTAGCCACAAGAGTGGGTGGGGTAGCTGACAATATTGAACATGAGCAGACAGGGCTTTTATGTGAACCGATGGACCCATCTGATATGGCTAAAAAAATAATGCAATATATAGAAGACCGTGAATTTATGGAGAAAGTAGCTTATGGGGGCAGAAACTTTGTTGAAAGGAATTACTCTCTTGAAAGAGTTATGGCACTCACTTTGGACGCATATAAACGCGTTTTAAGTTCTAAAAATATCCTGGTTTTAAAGATCAGTTCTCTCGGGGACATTATACTTAGCATACCTTCGCTTAGATCCCTGAGGAAGAAATTTAAGGATGCCGTAATAAAGGTTCTTGTTGATGTAAAGTTCAGGGAAGTTCTCGATAGGTGTCCATATATAGACGAGGTTATTACATGCGATTTTTCCGGCAGAGATAGAGGGCTAGGGTTTTTAAAACTTGCGAATAGACTAAGGTCGGAAGACTTCAATATCTCTGTAGACTTGCAAAATAACAAGAGAAGTCACCTCCTGGCATTTTTGAGCGCAATACACGATAGATATGGATATAACAACCGAAAATGGAGCAAGTTTCTTAATCATAAGGTTAATTTGCCGGAAAAGCCTATGAAGCCCGTAGAACATCAGCTTCAGGTCCTCCAACTCATGGGCATTACCAGTCTGGACGATACTCTTAAGCTTTGGCCGGGCGAAGAGAGCAAGGAATGGGCGAAAAACTTTTTAAAAAGCAACTGGCTTAAGAAGGACCAGAAGCTTATCGCAATGAGTATTTCAGCATCAGAAAGATGGAAGACAAAGAACTGGCCTCTTGCATCCATGATAAATTTAAGCGAAATGCTTGCCAAGAAAAAAGGTATGAGAACAGTTCTTATCGGAACAAAGAACGATAAGGAAATAGCGGCGGAATTCATGAAAAAGTCCACATCAAAGCCTATAGATGCTGTGGGTAAAACCAGCATATCCAATCTTATAAGTATAATTGAGAGATGCGATGTTCTTATAACGGGGGATAGCTCTCCTATGCATATTAGCGGCAAGTACGAAAACACCCTTTATTGCGATTTTTGGTCCTACAGATCCAAAAAGACACATGCCCAAGGCAGAAAAATACCATATTATGTATAAGGGGGTAAAATGTTCACCTTGCTACAAGCCGACTTGTACAAAAAAACTTAAATGTCTAACATCAATAAAGACCGACGAAGTATATAAGGCCGTATTAGAGCTGGTGAAATGATAGAGAGGAAGGGGTAGTTAGAAGTTTGTAGTTAGTAGTTGGTAGTTAGTAGTTTGTAGTTGGTAGTTGGGATCTGGTTCAAACTGCAGACTACTATAAAGATAATTATAAAAAACATATGAAAGTTCTACTGGTAACAACACATCTTAATATGGGAGGAATAGGGGTTTATACCGCTAACCTTGCCAGATATCTCAAAAAGAATGATATCGAAGTCATTGTTGCTTCAAGCGGCGGGGACCTTGCGGGGTTGCTTAGCGAGAATAACGTAAAACATATCAAGCTTGACCTTAAAACCAAAGCGGAATTTGGGATAAAGGTATGGAAGGCGATCCCCAAGCTTTTACGAATAGTCAGAGAGAATAAAATTGATATCATGCATGCGCAAACACGCGTGAGTCAGGCTCTTTCATGCATTGTAAGTAAATTATCAGGAGTGCCTTATGTAACAACCTGTCATGGATTTTTTAAACATCAGCGGTTTGGAAGAAGGCTATTTCCATGTTGGGGAAATAAGACTATAGCTATAAGTAAAAGTGTAGAGAAACACCTCACAGACGACTTTAACGTTGATAAAAAGAATGTTTCAATGATTTATAACGGGATTGAAATTAGTCGATATCTGGAGCCGGTAGAAAAAGATGATGATCTAAGAAAAAAGCTAAACATCAGCGATGATAAAATTATTGTGGGAACCGTGGGGCGACTTTCCCCGGTTAAGGGCTATAAGTATCTTATAAACGCTTTTAAAGAGGTAGCGGATAAAAACAAAGATGTGAGCCTTCTTTTAGTTGGAGAAGGCCCTGAAAAAGAAAACTTGTTAAATCAAATAAATGATTTGGCACTTTCCAGCAATGTTATTATGGTCCCAGGATCCGATGGAGGAATAGAAAAGTATTTCGGCATCATAGATATTTTTTGCTTGCCTTCCATTGAAGAAGGCCTAGGGCTATCTCTAATGGAAGCAATGGCGTCAGGAAGCGGATGTATCGCAACAAGGGTAGGAGGACTTAAGGAACTTATTGATGATGGAGACAATGGACTACTTGTTCCCAGCCAGGATTATAAAGCCTTAAGCGCCGCAATATTAAAACTTATCGAGGATAAGAGCCTGAGAGAAAAGTTATCCTCTAATGCCAGAAAAAAAGCTTTAAACAGTTTCTCGATAGAGGACAGCGTCAAGAAGACGATCACGGTATATAGGGAGGCAATAGGGGGAAGGTAGAAGGTAAGCTGTAAGTTATAGGCTTTAAGTTATAAGTTCTTGAAATGACAAATAACAAAATCCGAATGACAAAAGATGTTGGATATTAGATGTTAGATAATGAGATTGCTTCGCTCCTTTCAGTCGCTCGCAATGACCGCGACTTCCGTCATTGCGAGGAGCCGAAGGCGACGCGGCAATCTCTTACAGCTTA